>CAUZSY010000193.1:0-3575 GCA_963582725.1 Candidatus Thalassarchaeaceae archaeon | reverse complement strand
AACGAGTCCGGTTGGCGGGCTACCTGGGCGAGAGTCGACGATGCCTTTGGCATCGAGAGAATACGAGCGATACACCTGAACGATTCCAAGCAGCCGCTCGACAGCCGGCGTGACCGGCACGCACCGCTCGGTCAAGGCGAGATGGGCGAAGCACCGTTCCGACGCTTCGCCACGGAGCTTCGATTCCGCGAACTTCCGATGGTTCTAGAGACGCCTTCAGGGATGGATGGATGGGCGCGTGAGATCGCCATGATGAGGGCGTGGGCAGATCGAGAGGTGCCACCAGAGGATGGTCAGCCCGCTTGAGGGGTCATCGAGGCGAGACAGCAATCTATGTGTGAAGCGCCTGAGTCGAGGTCGTCGAAGTTGGTGGAGGCATGTTATCGGAACTGTTGCCCGGAGGTCGTGGAGTGTGGGTTCCCATAGACCACGGTCTCTCCGACTTCCCCGAAACCGGTCTCTCGCCGATCACCTCCCTGCTCGATTCGTTGCGAGATGGTGCCGACGCCGTCGTGGCTCAGAAGGGGCTGGTCGGTTGGGCGGTGCACGGTTCAGGCTACGATGACATCAGATTCATCGCGCATCTGTCCGCTTCGACGGTGCATGCGGGAGAGGATAGCCAACGGAAGGTGCTGGTCGGCACGCCGGCCGAGGCGCGCGACCGGGGCGCCGTCGGTGTGTCGGTCCAGGTGAATCTCGGTTCGGTCGGGGAGGCGGCGATGCTGGAGGCGCTCGGTCAGGTGACCAGCGAAGCGTACGGCATCGGCCTGCCGACTCTCGGCATGATCTATCCGCGCGGACCGAACCTGCGTCTGCGTCCGGACGATGCGACAGGTGGCGTCGCGCATGCCGTCCGGCTGGCTTTCGAGATCGGCTGCGATTTCGTCAAGGTGCCATTGATCGAGCATGCGGTCGATGCGATAGTCAGCGCAGCGCCGATACCGGTGCTGTTCGCCGGCGGCAGTGCCGACGGCGATTTCCAGAGCATTCTGAGAGGGCTGGAAGCGGCCATGCGGTCCGGCGCAGCGGGTGCCTGCATTGGCAGGCACATATTCGGTGCCGCAGATGTCGTCGGTCGCTTGAAGGCGGTGCGCGCGGTGGTCCACGAAGGAGTCAGCGCGGAGACCGCGCTGACAAGATACGGTTGAGGTGGATCGGTTGCAACTCTGGCTCGATGTGACCGGCGTCGATACTGCCGACCTCGGCCAACCGGACCATTCTGCCGAACTGGCCGAGACCACCGAATTCGACCGCGTCTGGCAGGGTCAGTCGGATGATTGCATAGAGGTGACCATTGATACGGGTGGCGATCAGGCGGCTGCCCGCCAACTCATGGGCATGACCGAATGGCTGGTCATCCGATGCGCTGACTGGACGATGATACCGTTGGAGAATCTGGTCGCCTCGGCAGCTGGTACCGGCACTCGCATCGTCGCCGCTCTGACCGATGAATCGGACATCAGAGGCGCCGCCTTCGCGCTCGAGAGGGGCGTCGATGCGCTGCTCCTGCCACCTCCTCTCGACACCGTCGCCGGCGACGACCTCTGGCGCACCGCCCGATTGGTGGCAGCCGAACGGCGGGCCCGCGATGGAGAGGTATCGGCCGAGGCCGGGAGGGCTGCTGGGATGACCGACGCGACGATCGTCGCCGTTGAGGATGGAGGTGTCGGTGACAGAGTCTGCGTCGATCTGACCTCGACGCTCGAAGTGGGTGAAGGCCTGCTCATCGGCTCCTCCTCACAAGCCCTCTGTCTGGTGCACGGGGAGACCATCCAGAACGAGCATGTTCCGACCCGTCCGTTCCGGGTCAACGCGGGGGCAGTTCACGCATATGCACTGATGGCAAACGGTTCGACGAAGTATCTGTGCGAACTTGAGGCTGGCGATGAGATCGCCGTCGCCGACGAATCGGACCTGCTGCGCAGCGCCATCATCGGTCGCCTTAAGATCGAACGACGGCCATTCCTGCTGATCCGATTCGAGATCGCGCCTGCCGCGACACCGGGTCAGCTGTTCGCCCAGCAGGCCGAGACAGTTCGCGTCGTGACCCCGGAGGGCGAAGCCAAGTCGGTCACCGACCTGCAGCCCGGCGATGTCATCCGCGTCCGGACGGAAGGTTCCGCTAGGCATATGGGCGGAACCGTGTTCGCATCACTCAAGGAGCGTTGAGCATGGCGGTTCTCGGACGCGGTGAAGCGACCGGGGGGTTCTCTCTGCTGAACGCACTCGGACTCGGCTACGGCTGTTCTCTAGGTCTCGACCTGAAAGTGCGCGCGATGCTCAGAGACACCCCGCCGAGATCACCACCGGATGACCCGCATGGTCTGCTGGCAGCGGTCGAGGCCGCCTGGCTGGAAGTCGGTCTGGAACTGCCAGACGAGGAGTACTACTGGCAGATTCGCAGCGAGGTGCCGTCTGGGGTCGGGCTCAAATCGAGCGCCGGCGTGGCGGTCGCCTCGCTCCGGGCATTGGCGGATGCGACCGACGCCGAACTTGAGACCCATCAGATCGTCGATCTGGCAGCCCGCGCACAACTCGCCTGCGGCTGTTCGCTGACCGGCAGCATCGACGATGCCTGGGCGGCCGCTGAACCTGGCTGGAAGGTCGTCGATCCACAGTTGCCGGCTGCCGAGGGTGTGGTGCTGGCTGGTGAGTTCCCTGATCCAGAGGAGTGGGTCGTCTTCATCATCGAACGCGGTGAGCGGTCGGTGGAGATCGATCCGAACGCCTTCGCGATGGCCGCCGGCCAGTTCGAGAAGGCACTGATGGCGCTGCAGCGGAACGCCTTGCTGGTGGCGTTGACCGAGAACGGCCGTGGTGTCGCACAGGCCACCAGGGACACACTCGGCCGTAAGAATTCGAGCGACGCTCTGGTATGGGGTGCCCGCGGCGCCGGCATCAGCGGCTTTGGGCCGGCTCTGGTCGTCATCATGCCCGAGAGTCAGGACGCGACCATCAACAGGGTCATCGAGATGTTCGAGAGCCGCGGCTTCGATATGATCGAGACCAAGGTCCGTTCGGAGTGAACGGATCCGCGAGGTGCCGCGGATGACGATGACACTCGGCGAAAGGCTGCGAGTGACGCTGTTCGGCGAGAGCCACGGCAGCGCCGTGGGCGCGCTGCTCGAAGGCGTGCCTGCAGGTCTCTGCCGATCTGGCGCGCCGACGGCCCGGTCGGCGTGGCCTGTCGGCCAGAGACGAGTCGGACGTGGTCGAGGTGGTCAGCGGCGTCCATGCAGGTGTCGCTACCGGCTGGCCCCTCCTGTTGCTCTGCCGGAACACGGATGCCCAGTCCTCGGACTATGACTTCCTGCCCGATCACCCTCGGCCCGGACACGCCGACCTGCCCGAAGCGGTGCGCAGCGGTGGCGCCGCCGATGAACGCGGTGGCGGCAGCAATTCCGGTCGTTTGACGCTCGGGCTCGTCGCAGCCGGCGCGATAATGCGCGGCATCATGCAGCGAGCCGGCATGCAGGCGG
Organism: Candidatus Thalassarchaeaceae archaeon; assembly: GCA_963582725.1. Lineage (GTDB taxonomy): Archaea > Thermoplasmatota > Poseidoniia > Poseidoniales > Thalassarchaeaceae > CAUZSY01. The sequence goes on along the minus strand of CAUZSY010000193.1, from coordinate 96 downwards.
TCGCGCACTGTGCCAGTATCGGTGAAGTGCGGGCGCGGCCGTTGCTCGAATTCGTCGACTCATCGACCAGCACCGATGCCACCGAGGCTGAGCGAG
>CAUZSY010000192.1:0-3595 GCA_963582725.1 Candidatus Thalassarchaeaceae archaeon | reverse complement strand
TGACGGCTTGGCGCCGACTCACAGCCGGCCGAGTTCGAGGGTTTCCATGTTGCTCACTCCCCCGAGGTCAAGAACCGCTCCTTCGAAGCGGTCCAGATGACCTTCTCCGTCCTCGATGACGACCTGAACCTCGACGAACATCATGCCGAAGGCAAGCGGCTTCTTCTCCACCTGCTGGACAGAACCGACCTCATTCGGCAGACCGGTGATGTCTTGGACTATGCCGTCGATACGAATCTGGCCAGCCTCGTTGAGGTTGACCTTGTACTTCACGATGACTTCGCCCATCATCCACGCCTCAAGGTCCCTGGAATCGACAACTCTGACAGATGTACTTGACCGCCTGATCGCGGCAACGCTCGCTGCGACCGATTGGCTCGCCACAGCTCGGACAGGGGAACGAGGTGCTCTTGCGCTCGATGAGAGGCAGTCCCGAGGCCGTGCAGATGCGCGCTCGCTTCCCCATTTCGACTCCTCTGCGAGGGCGGGCGCGCCTCTCCTATCTTTTATCCTTGTGGAACTCGCACGACGAGCCCCGAACGTCCTATTGAAGAGGTTGATCGTCAAGGAATCACCCCGTCAGCACTTCTAACCGTCCTCTCTTCCCGGTCGAGACGACCAGTTCGCCCATGTGCCTGCGACACCATCCGCCTCGTATCCTGACCACATCGCCTGTCCGAACCTCATCCACCTGGTCGCCCCAGAGAACCAGACCGACCAGTCCGGTCTCATCTCGACCACATGCGGCCGCGACCACACCCTCGTATCTCGGTGTGCTGACGAATCGTCGGGGGTAACGCCGCAGTATCAGTAATTCCAACGAAGCGACGGGCTTCATTGGTAACAGATCGTCCACCGTCGTTCGATGGGCTCCGGCTGTCGGCCGCCTCTCCGCTGGGCGAGGTGAACCATCGATGTCCGGTCTAGGGAATCCTGCCGATCGCAGGATGCTCTGCCGCCTCACATTGTTGTCTCTTCTCATCGTCTCACTCGTCATAACTCATCCACTCCGAATCGATGCTTGTCGAATCCCGAGTCTATCAACCGAGGGGAGGGAGGTGACCGAAAGTGAACGATTCCCCATAGGGGGTTCCCAGACAGGCTGAAAGTGAACGGGATCCTCACTTCGACCTGCGACGGACATTGAAGCCGGTCTTCGGCTCGACGGACTCGACTCGACCGGCGATCACACCATCCCTCTCGAGACTCTCCTCTATTTCAGGCGTTATCGGGTGATGGGGTCGCTTGCGCTTTGGCAGAAGATTGCGACAGATGAGGTACACTTCGCTCGAAGCATTGCGGCTGGCCAGAGGTGAGAATCGATTGACCACTGAAAACCGAGCCTTGGCTGCCCGGACGACGGCGTCGATACCATGACCTTGGAATATCTTACTGACCAGAGAGCCGCCTGCCGTCAGGTGCTGGATGCCGAAGTCGAAGACCATGCAGACGAGATCCAGCGAGATCGCCTGATCGGTGTCGTATCGGCCGGTCAATGAGGGTGAGATGTCACTGACTATCGCGTTGAATCGGCGGCCGGCGATCGATTCGACTATGGTCGCGCGGACGGAGGCGTCATGAATGTCGCCTGTGAGTAGTAGAGCGCCTTCTATAGGAGCGGTGGGCAGCAGATCGACACCGACGACGAAGCCTTCCTCACCGACCAGACCGAGGACTACCTGAGTCCAGCCACCCGGGTGGCAACCTACATCGAGGACCGCGTCACCGTCACGGAGAACCTCGAACTTCTCCTGGATCTGCAGCAGTTTGTAAGCAGAACGGGCTCGGTATCCCTCTCGGCGCGCGCGCCTTCGCCAAGGGTCGCGTCGATGTTCCAGATGCCACCGTTTGCTCATCCTGCTCGGTTGAGGGCCGCCGTCGATGGTGTAAAAGGGGGTTGTTCGGAGGACCGAACGGGAAAGGGTTCGCAGATGGACAGAACTGCTCGGACCAGGCTGGTCACATCGATCTGCTGCCTCATCCTGGCGATCAGCCTCTCGGACGCAGGTGCAGCGACCACCGCATCTCCCGACTCAGTCGCCGTGGAACAGCGCGGCGGTTCGCTCATAGTCCTGGAACAGGCGACAGCGACATGGTGTGAGACCTGCGCCGAGCACGAGCAATGGCTGCCAACCTTCGATGCTGCCAATGAGGCCAGGGTCCAGAGAGTCGCACTGCATCCAGTTGAAAACGACCCCCTCGGAAATCCAGCGAGCACGCTGCGTCTGGCGGCGGCAGGAGCAGATCAGAAGGGATTCGTTCCGATCTATCATTTCGACGGTGTCGCCGAACGACTGACCTCACAGAACGCTCGTGACATGCAGTCCTCGCTGCTGACCGCCGAGGCCGCGCGGGCCACCTTCGAGGCGATCGAGGTGACCGCCGAATACACACCAGAGCGAATCCATCTAGATCTGAGGATCGCTGCACCGACAGCCATCGAGAACACCACCATCACTCTGCTGATCCTAGAGCGGATCGGCCATCTGGACCCGGTACTGGCTGAGAACGGGGTCATCGACCACCCGTTCCTGCTCTCTTCCCTGGTTCAGATTCCACTAGACGGGTCAGCTCCTCTCTCGCTGCCCAACTCCAACCTCTCTTCGAACATCACATCGGACTCCACCATCTCAGCCAACATCAGCATCGACTCTTTCGCCGATCCAGCATCGCACATCATCGTCGTCATGCACGAGTACTCGGAGATGCCCGCAGGCGAGCCACGCACCCTGTCTGCGCTTCGCCTCTCCTTCTCTTCCAGCCCCGCCCATGACGCCTCATCGATGACGCCATGGCTGACCTTGCTGCTCGCTGGAGGAGTGGTCACCCTCGTTGCCGCCCGGATCAGGCGCTGACGCTCGGATGATCGGGAGACCATCGCGCTCTGTACCTAAACGGCGCCGCCGTGGCTCCATGAATCGAGGAACTGGTATCGATAGGATTCTGACAGCAGGAATGTCGAGTTCTCAATCGTGTTGTCATGTAACGGTGTCGCGACATAGAGGAGGGAGCCATCAGGGATATCGGACGAATGACCAATTGTTTCATATGGTTCGGTGCCAATGATTACTACTGATGACGGCGGCTGAATGGAACCCCGACGAATCGACAATCGGAAGCGAACCCATGGAATGGATGGTCGAGTTCATCCTGGAGATTCGCGGTGAACTGCCGATTCGTTCGGTCACCGTGCTGCACGGTGGGGACATGGAAGATGTCCGGGGCGCATTGCACCGTGAATTGACCGGCATCTATCCCGAAGCGATGCGGCTGGATGTCACGGTCATCCGGATGGCGCCAGTCGACATGCAGACCGATCAGACATTGTTCGATCACGAGGTCGGGCTCTACCTGCCCTGATCAACTGAGTCCGATCTCATCTATGAGACAGCGTGCAGTGTGTCTGATGGCCTGCTCGGAGTCGTACGAAGGGGTGAATCCGGTCGCCAACAACTTCCCGACCTCGAGATAGGTCTTCGGCACATCACCAGGCCAGCCGCGGTCACCACCGGTGAAGTGTATGTCCACCGCCTTCAGACCTGCCTCCTGCACGACGATCTCAGCGATTCTGGCAACGCTGCAGGTGTCTCCAGTA
>CAUZSY010000191.1:0-3597 GCA_963582725.1 Candidatus Thalassarchaeaceae archaeon | reverse complement strand
CCGTTCCGGATGCATCTCCTTCAGACCGAAAGGCGTCCCTGCACCGGACAGGTCACCATTCTGGAGAGGTGCATTCCGCACCACAATCGGTTTCGACCCCGCTCCCTCTTCTTCAGCGCCATCGCCCGCTCGGTTCACCCAACGCCGGATGCCAGAGCTGATGACAGACTATTCCATCGGCGTCGGGATGGACGGCTCCGGACCGTCAATCTGATAGGTCGTTGGCGCCCAATCGGTTCGGGGAAGGACGATGCGAGTTGCAATCAGCGCTGCCGACGGCTTCGTCGCACCTTATCTGATGGAGGCGCTCGGCGACGACTGCGTCGAGATCACATCCGAAGCGCTGGAAGAGAAGATGCTGCTCGACGCCCTGCTGATGCCGTGCAACGCGCTGGTCCATTTCAACGCCCATTCGCCCGATTCGGCGCACGACAGGAGCGACCGCGACGCGTTGTTGTCGATGCGCGATGCGGCGACGCCAATCCTCGCCGCGGTCGACCGACATCAAGGGCTGCACCTCGTTCTCGTCGGTTCGCTACGAGTCCATCCGCAGGCGACGCCGGACGATCCCTATTACGACGGCAACACCCGTCTGGCACCGCGCGACGTCGCAGCCGAGGGCCAATTGTGGGTCGAGGAGCACGCGCTCGAACACGCCCAGGCCGACAGACCGGTCAGCATCATCCGCGCGTCGAACGTGCAGGGCGTCGTCAAGGGCGATGACATCGGACACGGTCTTCTGCACGATTGGGCGAGGGACGCGGTGTTCGGTTGGGTCAGTGTTCCAGGTGACGGAAGGCAGGTCAAGGATCTGGTGCATGTCAGGGATCTTGTCGGGGTCATCATGGCGGTGCTCTCCAACCCGCCCCCGACCAGAGAGGCCATCGCGGTCGGCACGGGTCACGCCATTCCGATGACCGACCTCGCGGAACTGTACATCGAACGGACCAGTTGCGAGCCTCAGTTCGGTCAGTCGGACAAGGACGAGGTATGGGGTGTGGTCGACGCAGTGGCGATCGCTGAGCGGCTCGACTACCACGCTCAGGTCGATCTGCAGCAGATGGTCGACGAGGCGTTCAAAGCCGCCGGCACCCCCTAGGTTCGTAAGCCCAGAACGCGAGTCTTTTCCCACGACGAACCCAGTCAGCGGCAAACCTCTCTTGGCCACCGTGGTACAACACTCCGATGATGACGTTCAGTCGATGCGGATTCTCTCCCGAGTCCTAAGGAACGAGGGAAAAATGGGTTGAGACGCGTTCCGAAGGAATCGGCATTACTCAACAGGGAATCCTTTCTGCTCGATTCGGTGGACGAGGTTGGCGAGCGAGGTCAGAGGCGATCGAAGGACTGGTCGGGGTTCATCCGCCATTGACTGCCATCCGTAGCGTGGTAGATGGTCGTGCCATACGCATCGGTCTGGTACTGGCCGTCCGGCGGGAGTTTGGTGTAATCCTGGGCGTAGGTGATCGATTGCGAAGCACCCATCGGCGGCGGTCCGGCAGCCGCTTGCACACCGTGCGAATGCTCGTTGTAGTGCGCCGCCGCCGCTTCAGCCACCTCTGCTGTGTAGCCTTGAGCCATCAACTGCTGGACGTATGGGTCGAGGGTGGATGGCGCCATGCCGGGCTGGTGCGGCGGCAATGCCTCGGCGCTGCTGCCGCCACGGCGAGCGATCATCAGCACCAGCAACGAGATGAGGGCCAGAACGATGAGGGCCGCGCCGCCGATGGCGATGCCGTACGCTTCGGTCATGGCGGCGAAGTCACCCTCTTCCAATCGCTGGTCGAGCGAGCAGCCGGCGAATTCGCCCTCGGTCTGGACCTCGATGCTGGCCGGTGTCGCGACGCACTGGTCAGCGTCGTTCATGACGCCGTCCTCGTCGTCGTCGAGTTGATTCTGAGCACAACCCATCGTGTTTTCATCATCTCGTTCGACGATGATGGCAGGATCTGTGTCGGGACAGCGGTCGAGATACGACTTGACCGTGTCCTCGTCGGTGTCGAAGTCGCCGGCCCAGCAGCCATCGTTGTCGACGCCTCCGAAGTCACCGTACATGTCGCGAATCGTAGCGTCACTGGTCCAGGCGCAACGGTCCCCGCCGGTCTGGTCACCGGTGACGCCGTCGCCGTCGTTGTCGTATTGGCTCGGGATACATCCGATGCTGTCCGGAATGCCGCCAGCCGGTGTGCCTTGACAGAAGTCGGTCTCGAGATAGTTCATCATACCATCCTCATCGGAGTCGAGTTCGCCGGCCCAGCAGCCGAACTGGTCGACATTGACTCCCCATTCGGTGTTGGCCTCGGCTTCCCTGATGGTCGAGTCAGGAGTGTTGAGGCAGTCGTCGTCGAGGTCATAGACGCCGTCCATATCGCCGTCCTGCTGGGTGTACAGGCCGCAGCCCTGCTCGGTCACCGGCTCTTGCAGCGGTGTGCCGGGGCAGTCGTCGACGGCGTCGTCGACACCGTCACCGTCGTCGTCGTCGTCCTCGGTGGCGTCGCGGCATCCATCACCATCCGCGTCGAGGTCGGCGGAAGCGCCCCAGCCGGTCTCGCCGCGCGGGCAGTTGTCATCGATGTCGGGGACACCGTCGCCGTCGTCATCGACATCCTCGAAGAGGTCGGCGCAGCCGTCCCCGTCGAGGTCGGTGACAGGCGAGCTGTTCCAGCCGGTGAGGCCGGCGGCGCAGCCGTCTTCATCATTCAGGACACCATCGCCATCGTCGTCGTCATCCTCGTCGGCGTCTCGGCAGCCGTCACCGTCGAGATCGGTTGCGAGGCTGCTGTTCCAGCCGACCGCGCCATCGTTGCAGCCGTCAGCAGAATCCGGAACACCATCACCGTCGTCGTCGTCGTCCTCACCGTCGTCGCGGCAGCCATCGGCATCCATGTCAGTCGCAGGCTCGGATATCCAGCCGAGGTCGCCGCGCGGACAGTGATCGAGAACATCGCCGACTGTATCGACATCGTTCATCGTGTCATCATCGTCGTCGTAGTCCTCCCCATCGTCGGCACAGCCGTCCGTGTCGTGGTCGGTTCCGGCGTTGGAGGTCCAGTTCCACCAGCCTCGCGGGCAGGCATCACCAGCGTCGTCGCCGATGCCGTCGTTGTCATCGTCATCATCCTCGTCGATGTCATGGCAGCCGTCCTCATCGTGGTCGTTCGCCTGGTTCGATGACCAGTTCATCTTGTCGCCGATGTCATCGCAGAGGTCCGACGCGTCGAGGACGCCGTCGCCGTCGTCATCGATGTCCTCGTCGCTGTCACGACAGCCGTCCTGATCTCGGTCGAGAGCGGGGTCGGTCGGGTCCCAGTTCACAGCGGGTCCGTCACAATCGTCGAATTCGTTCAGTAGACCGTCGTCATCGATGTCGGAATCGCAGACGTCACCGTCGCCATCAGAGTCGATGTCGGACTGATTCGGATTGTGGATGTCGGGGCAGTTGTCGGTGAGATCTGGTTTCCCGTCACCGTCGCTGTCCGCCTTCATCGACCAGACGAACAATCCGGCCGAAGTGGCGTAGTTCTCGCTGAAGTGTTCGCCAGTGGCACTCACTTGCAGACTGCCTAGGGTCACGGTACAGGAACTGCCCGATTGCAC
>CAUZSY010000190.1:0-3672 GCA_963582725.1 Candidatus Thalassarchaeaceae archaeon | reverse complement strand
TGTGCGATGAACCCGAGAGGGAGAGGTCGCTCGCTGCCGGATGAGACGAGCACCCCCACCGGAGCAAGTCCAAACAGTTCCGTCGAAGCGCGTCGAACAGGAACGGGTAGGACGCATAGTTGAATGCGACCAGCCGAAAGGTGAACAGAAAGGGGCTTACTCCCTGCACCCTCACCCTATCGATCAGCCGACGGCAGGCGCCTTGAGCAGTTCATTGAGAGCATCGCTGCTGCAGCCGCCTCTCGCTCAGCGTCAGTTACTGGACAGCGAACACATCTGACATCAGCGGAAGAGTGACGTCTGGTCCATCAAGGAACCGGGATCTCTGTGAGGGTCATCGCGTCCATTGCGCCTCCTGCGACGCCTGACTATGATGATGGAGAGGACGATGACATTGGCGATGAGGAGTGCCGACAGAAGGCCAGCGGTAGAGATGTCGAAGCCGGCCGAGAAGCCAGCCTCCTTCGACGAATCGATAGCCGTTAAATTCTGCTGTTCCGTCACTGAATCCACACCGTCTGAATCGTCCGGCACCGCATCTTCGGGCCAGTGCAGAGTCATCGAATGCTCGGCGAAGGTGCCGTTCACCGAGATGTGGAATATCACCTCACGTACGCCGCTGCCGTAGCCCTGCAATGCCACTATATGGACTCCCGAGTTGATGGTGACGGGGTCTGTTTTCCAAGGAGCATATAGCAATGCCATCGTGCAGTTCGATTCACAATCCAATGTCAACTGAACGATTGCGTCCCCGTCAGGCGCCGGTGGGGCAGTGACCAGGACCGCCTCTATCGACAGCACCGGGCAACCCCGCAGCGAGCCAGCCGTGAGGCGACAGTCATCATCCGCATCGACTCGACCATCACCGTCACTGTCTCGCTGCAGGTCGCTGCAGCCACTGTCATCCACCACCAGACCGGTCGTGTCGGCGCAGTCATCGAGAGAATCGACTACACCGTCGGCATCGGAATCACGCTGGCTCGGAGCGCAGCCGGTCTCGTCTGGGAACTCCCATGCAGGAGTATCGGGGCATGCATCGTCGATGTTCGAGACGCCATCACCGTCGTCATCCAATTGTGACGGTCCGCAGCCGATGGAATCGACCGGCTCGCCGGCGGGTGTGCCGAGGCAGGCGTCCCTGTCATCCATGACGCCATCTCCGTCGCGGTCCACCTCCATGGCTGCACAACCATCACCCGCGACGGTCTCGCCCGCTGGTGTCGAAGGGCAGGAGTCGTACGCGTCGACGATGCCGTCGCCGTCGCCATCCCGTTCGGTGGCACCGCAACCGGTCGCATCGACCGGCTCTGCGTTCGGAGTGGTGGGGCATTCGTCGATGGCGTCCGAGACTCCGTCCAGATCTCCATCCCTCTGAGTGGAAGAGCAGCCTCGCTCATCGACGATTGCCCCAGCCGGCGTGCCAGCGCACTCATCGGTCGCATCCGGCACTCCATCAGCATCCTCGTCCGGGGGTGGGAGATCGCATCCATCGCTGCCGACCTCGATGGCTGGAAGGGTATTGGTGCAGTTGTCGAATTCGTCAGAGATACCGTCTCCATCGATGTCGGCGATGCCCATCACCTCGCGAACATAGAGGTCGACGAGCTTGTGCATCGTCAGGGTCGGGTGCATCTTGTCGAAGTAGATGTACTGCTCAGCATTCGGTGCGATCGGATCACCGTCCTCGCAGGTGTAGCCGTCGTGGTCGCAAGCCGGATGTGTGATGTTCGTCAGTCCGAAGTAGGAGGGATTGTTGTACACATTGTCGAACATCTGCCATGACAAGCCCCGGTGAATGGTCAGCCCACTGCTGTTGACCGTGTCGTTCAGCATCGAATGGAGCTTGGAGTTGAAGTCCAGGATGCGCTCATGCATGGCTGCGACACCGGCTGCATCATTCTCCTCATTGATCCGCGGCACGGTGTCCAACGGCGGCAGTTCGAGTACGAGGAACTCGGTGGCTCCTGCATTCACCAGCCTGCTGATGTGACCATCGATGTTGTCTACGACCGCCTGGCTGTCGGTCTCATCACTGTGCACGAAGTCGTTGCCACCACACCATATGACGACCAGTTCGTTGGCGTCGATCTGGTGGTTCTGCAGGTAATCGTCGACCTGCTTGCCGACGTTGGGTATGACGAACAGATAGGATCCACTGCCGGAGTGGGCGCCGCCGTACGCGCGGTTGTTGCCGTTCCCGGTACCTCGACCGGGATTCATGCTGACCCCCATGAACTGGCCGAATCCGACTGACCAGACCTCGCCGTTGGAGAACCGTCCGTTCCAATACGGAGGACTGTCAGGGGTTCCCCACTGGTTGAACGAATTACCCATGTCGGAAAGAGAATCTCCGAAGAATATCATGTCCGAATAGGCTACCGGCAAGGTGTTGGTGAAGGAACTGAAGTTGACTTGCCCGACAGCTGTTGACCCGGTGTGATCCGAGAGGTTCACCATCAGACGATACAGATGGCTGACAGCGGCATCGAGATGGTTCGCCTCGACCTTGATCTGCCTCGCCGGATTCGTCGCCGTGAAGGACTGCTGGCCGTTTCGGACCATCAGGTCCTGAACGACTGTGCCATTGCCTGAGCGGATCTGCCAGTCCAGGGTGTATGCTCGGCCTGAGATCAGACCGGAGATGCTGACCGTTGCCTCAAACGTCTCCGCAGAGGACCACACCTCCTTGGTCAGTAGAATGGACATGGCCGCCGTGTCGCGGCCTTGGCTCGCGTCTACGGGCAGGCTGCCTGTCAACGACATCGCGAGCATCGAGGCGATCAGCAACAGCCCTAGGCGTCCACCCACATGCAGTCTGTAGATGGTGTCTGAATTGAACATGTCGCCACAGCGCCTATGGCGCTGCGTGCCCGTGCGAGGCTCATCCGTACGAGAACTGGGTTGCGCTTCCTGAATGTACACGACATGATGCATGCGGATAGGGGGACTGCAAGAACCACAATAACGGGAATGGGAGACTGGCGGGGTTCTCCGGTCTTGAGGTCAGCCGCTGGTCCAGCCGATGCCCATGACGGTAGGATCATCTCATCGATCGTCGAGCGATGGGAAGCGATCGATTCCGATCTGCGAGGCCAGTACCGCTTCGAGCGGCCCGCCTACATCGACGATGATGTCCTCGTCAGGTGCCGCCCATGAGCCGCTGGCACCGGAGAGACGGTGCTTGATATCACGATGGGCGACTATCAATGACGGCAGCAGCAGAGAGCTGGTCAGAAGAGCGAGAATGATGAGGAACATCATCAACACGAAGAAATTGCGAAGCGCAGGTATGGTGACCAACAGGCCGGCCGCCAATCCAGCGGTCGTAGTCATGGTGGTCTCGAAGATCGTCTGTCCAGTCTTCTCGACAGACCGAGCGATTCCAGCAGGAGTCTCACCCTCATCCTTGATACGATCGACGATATGAATCGAATCATCTACGCCGATGCCGAACACGATGGTGCCGATCATGGCGGTGAAGAGATTGACATTGACACTGCCGCCGCGCATCAGCAGTGGCTGCCAGAGGACGACGACGCCGACTGCGGTCATGGTGAACAGAGCCAGCCTCGGTGAACGGAACAGAATGGTCATGACGAACAACAGGACGATCATCGTAGCGATGGTTGTCTTCGACTGGGCGACGTGTATCCCCTCGTTGATATCGAGGGA
>CAUZSY010000189.1:0-3686 GCA_963582725.1 Candidatus Thalassarchaeaceae archaeon | reverse complement strand
TTGCAACGGTGACGGGACGCTGCAGGCCGACGAGAGGTACACCAATCTGCGCGAGTATCAGGCGAGGGTCTCCGGCAAGGAGTCTGAGCGGAACAATTTCCCGGCCGGCATCGGCATCATCGACTTCGGTGAGGACACCATCAACGCCTTCATCAGCGAGAGAGGCGATTCAGCAGCCGCAGCCAAGGCCCGATTATACACTCTGTTCGCCGGCAAGGACATCACTTCGAGCGAGCGCCTGAACCGCATCAACACCGCCTACTGGGACAACTTCAACCTCAGTCTGTCCGGCATCTCGGACCCGACCGACAGCGATTCGGACGGCGATGGATTGCCGGACGGCTGGGAATACTGCTACGCTCGCTACCAGTCGGTACAGCCGATAACCGAATTCAGGTGGTCGACCAATCCGGTCAATCCGCTCGATGTGGACTACGACCCCGATGAGGATGGCTGGTTCGACAGGGTCAGCGACGACGAAGTCGCGACGCAAGGTGACTGGGATGTGCGGGTGTTCACCGAAGGACCTCTGGCCGATCAGATATCGAACGGCAACAGCCCGCTGTTCTTCACCAATCTGATGGAATGGTTGAACGGCACCAATCCAGTGGTCGACGACAGCGACGGCGACTCGACTCTGATGATCCGCAGCAGCAGTGCTGGAGTGATGTCGGCCTATGAGCGAGACAGCAATCTGTCGGACGGTCGTGAAGTGTTCAAGTACGGCACCAATCCGAAGGACAACGACACCGACGGCGACATGCTGCCCGACTGGTACGAATACGGCAAGGGCTGGAACGAGAGCAACGACAACTGGTCCTCGTACAGACAGATTCGAGTGGTCTGGGAGGAGATCGGCGACGACAACTGGAAACCGCTCTCGGTGACGCCCGACCCCGGCGGCGGTCTGCTGATCAGCAGACCGACTCTCGACTGGGTCTGGACCACCCTCGATGCGACCGATCCGTACGATTCCGTCCAGGATCCGGACAATGACGGCGGCTGGGACTGCTCCGGAGCTGCCTGCATGTACGTTCCGTACAACAACTTCCAGGAGTTCTATGGCATCACAGACACAAGTCTCACCTCGGCCGGTCTGGTCCGGCAGACGCCGATGATGGACTGCGATGGGAACCAGGTCAGAGAGTGGTGGCAGTTGCGCGAGGTGCAGCTGGGCTATTGCGAGAGGAACTGGATAGATTACAATTATTTCCGAATGCGGAAAGTGAACGGCACGGACGAATTGTATGCCCATGTCGTCGAGGACGGAGACTCCGACTACCAGTGGACTCAACCCGATGACGATGTGCATCTGCTGTGGGGCAACTGGACTGATCCTTGGAACCGCTCCTTCGGCGACAAGGGCCATCTGCCGATCCTCAGTTTCGGCGAGTTCGTCTGGGGTTGGTGGCTGCTCGACATGGATGGCGATCAGATAGCCGATGGGACGGACCCGTTCAACTACGACACGGATGGTGACTGGTTGAACGATCACTTCGAGATCGAGGATGACATGCTGGACGGCATCAGGGGCAACGGTGGCTCACCGATCCGTTACGATGACCGGGCGACCACACTGCCGAGCTGACTGTCTCCGTCCGGTCGGCTCGCCGAGCACCGAAGCCCATCGTCAGATACCTATCCGGTCGATACCCTGATTGGCTGGAGACGGCTGCCACAAAGGCCTCGCGCATGGCCGCGCACGACTGCCGCAGAGCGGCAGCGTTCAAATGCTGGACTTTTCATTGGCCCGACATGGCGGGCGTCAGCGAGGTCGCTCGGGCGGGGCCTGCCAGACTGTCTCTGACACTCGTGGCGCTGATGCTGCTCACCGTGCTTGTGCCGCTGCTCATCGTCTCGCCTGCCGCTGACGCGGGTACTGGGACGAGGCATCTGTACACCTTCAGCGACGGCAGCACTGATGCTGTCGCTCTGGCGACGCCAGGTGCTGCCGCTAACACCATCAAGGTCTCCCTTCCGAAAGGTGCCGAGGTCACCGCGGCACAGGTGACGCTGTCCGGCGCATCGTCGACCGGCTGGAATCAGATCGTCTCGAACAGCCGAGCCGATTGGATGCAGGGCGTATCGGTCGATACCGACGCACGGTCGGATGACCTGACGCTGGGCTTCGCCGCCCCGTCGCTGCTGTTCGAGACCTACGGCATGTCATCGACCGCCTCTACCGCGACCGCTTGGCTCGACAACGGCTCCTACTCGATCCGTCAACCGCACACTTCGAACGCGACGGAGAGTCGTTTCTCTCAGCAGCGGACCGTATCTGGCAGTGGTGGCGGTTCGTACAGCGGCGGCGTCTTCCAGTACCGCGGCTGGCTATTCTCATCGGATCTGCAGTCGAGCACGATGGTGGGAATGGTTCGAATGCTACATCCTAACAACGGCACTCAGGCTCAAGGAGCGCAGCACAACAACGGGCTGGTCAACCTCGATGTGTCGAACTGCCAGATACCCAGCAAACCGTACACCTGGGCCGGTTACGGCATCAGGGACTGGGCGGTGACCGATGACGAGCGGGCGTTCGGGCTGCTGACCACCTACTACCAGTCGACCTCGGCCCAGTATCACCGGATCATCGAATTCGACATCAGATATCTGACCGACTGGAAATGCGTCGCGATCTACGACATAGCGACAAACAATCACGGCGATTACACCGCCATCAGCTACGACCGGACGCGAGATGTGGTCTGGGCCAATCACCACCTGTTGAAGCGAGTCATCCAATACGAATTCCATGGCGATGGCACGTTCAGTCGCAACGCCACCGATTACTACACCTACTTCTCCTCCTCGGGTCAGGTCCGCGGCATGGTCGCGCACGGCTCGTGGTTCTACTTCCGGACCTACGCGTCATGGAACTCCGACCGGCTTGAGGCATACGCCATCACCGGCGCGCCGGGCTCGACTCTGACTCAGCAGACCGGCTCGATGACGGTCAGTGCCAATGGCTACGGCATGACGTTCGACGGCCGTCGGCTCTGCATGATGGATTACTACTCGTGGTCCGGCAGCAAGCTGTATCGTGAATTCGGCAGCGGCTGGACCTACCGCATCTCGGCTCAGCCCGGCACCTCGGTCTGGTTGAGCGAGGCGGTCGACACCGGCACGGACATCGTGGCGGCGAACGTCGAAGCCGTCTGGTCAGCCACCGCGGCCGGTGATCGGGCCGACCATTGGGTGTCGGCTGACAACGGCATTCATTGGGTCGCCGTGACGAACAACGAGACGGTCCATTTCCAATACCCCGGTGACCAGTTGAGATGGAAGATCCAGTTAGTCGGCTCGACCGCTGTCGCTTGGTGGAACAGGATCGAGTATGCGACCGGCTACGAATCGATCGGCGACTGGACGTCGCCGGCGACGCCGACCGGCACCGAAGTCGGTCGGGTCCGCGCCACATGGCAGTCGGATGAGCCGAACGGCACTTCGATCGCAGTCCATATCTCGGCTGACAACGGCACCAACTGGCAGGTCGTGCAGAACGATGTCGAGGTACAGGTCGACAACAGCAGTTGGGCGGCTGCCGGCAATCTGCTGCGGTACCGGGTGCTGATGGACTCGACCTCCTCCACGATAACCCCCAAGATGCTCTCGATGACCCTGCATTACGAGGAGGGATGGCCTAGCGGCGTTCGGCTGGACATCGGCAACGATGGAACGGACGAGTT
>CAUZSY010000188.1:0-3694 GCA_963582725.1 Candidatus Thalassarchaeaceae archaeon | reverse complement strand
TCGCGCTCGCACCGGCTGCGTCAGCCCGAGCGGCATCAACCCTGCGGCGAGGCTCCGGCCCGGCTGCTCATTCCTCACCGTCGAAGGGGCGGGCGTCGTCGCGCGGTCCGAGGCTGGATGCAGTCGAGCGGTCACGGCGGACCAGATGCAGCATGGTCGCGACCGAGGCGAGCAGAGTCACGACCGCGATGCCGACCAGACGCCAGTCCAGTCCATCCGATCGCTGCGGTTCGACCAGCCAGGTGAAACGGAGCGGCGAATCATCGAAGCCGGACGCCCATTCCAGCAGATCGATCGTGTGCAGTCCGGCGACCGCCAGCGCGCCGGGCATGGCGTTGAAGTGAGCGGTGATGTAGGTGAGGTTCGATTCGATGACCGAGAGGTTCGATTCCGGAGCTGCTGAGAGGATGACTTCGAAGGTGCTGTCAGGAGCTGCTGTGACGACGACCGAATGCGTCGATATCCGCCGCCAGCCGACCGTTAGGTGACGGGCGCTGGCGTTCAGTTCCGGCAGCGACTCTGCACCTGCATGGACGATCGTGGATATCCCCGGTCCGTTCGCGTCGATCGACACCAGAATGGTGCCGGGTGTCAGCCAACCGCTGGTCTCGTCGACCATGGGATTGACGAAGATGAGATTCGATGCATTCGATTCGTCGGTACGGTGGATCCTGGCGCTCGATTCGGAGTGTGTCAGCCATTCTCCCCAGGTGGTGAACCACACCTGCTGTGACTCCAGCCAATCGATGACCCCTCGGTCCTTCCTGACGTTGAGGTCGCCGATCCTCGCCTGCCAGGTCAGGCTGACGAGACCGGTAGTTCCCGCCTCCTCCAGTGCCTGCTCTATGAGTGTCTGGTCAGCGATGTTCTTCTCAAGACTGCCAGCCGAGAACGGCACGGCGACGAGGGTCGAGCCAGCGGGTGGTGCCACGGCTGGACTGACCATTCTGAAACCCGCCGCTTGGGCAGCCGCAGCGGCGGACTCGGAGAGCTCGCCCGGGCTGAGCCCGAAGGAGAGTGGCTCCGAGCCCCAGCGAGATGCGGCAGTCATCGATTCGACGTAATCCCGGCAACCGGCAAAGACGGCCGGCTCCTGACGAGCATCTAGATCAGGTATGCCATGGCACCCGAACTCATCGCCGGCTGCAAGCCGCTCGGGTCCGATGATGGCTCCGAGCCAGCCATCTGAATCCCAGTCGGCCGGGTCGAGCAGCCTTTCGGTCTCGGCCGATGAGGATGCAGCAGAGGTCACCGACACGACACCGGAACAGAGGATGGCTGTCAGCAACAGAGCTGTCCGGAGGCGAGCCGGCAGAGGTGGTCGGGTCAGCACCCTGTGGATGCGGGCGCGGCTGCTGATTCAAGGCTTCGCGACGAATCTCCGCGGCAACGCTGAAGTGCGTGCGCCGAAGAATCGAACGGCATGGCTGACGATTCGGTCCTCAGGCTGGCCGAGGACGTCGGCATCGAGGGCACCGGCAGGGGCTTGCCATTCACCCCGATATTCTCCTTCCTGCTGCACCTGTTGCCGTGCACCGTTCGCTCGCTGATGCGATTCCGATTCACCGGACTCGAACGGGTGAACAGACGCGGACCGCTGATCATCGCCGGCAATCACACTTCACACGTGGACCCTGTCAGCAAGATCACCGCGGTCCGCAGACCACTCAGGTTCCTCGCCAAGAAGGAGCACTTCGGCTTGCCCGGAATCAGGCAGGTGATGACTTGGACTGGTCAGATAGAGACTGACCGAGAGGCGGGGGCGAGCAACGCACTGGCCCGCGCCGTAGACATCCTCCGCTGCGGTTCGCCGATGGGTCTGTTCCCCGAGGGCACACGGTCGCGTCGTCGAGAGCCGCCATTCCTGTCACGTGGCAAGACCGGCATCGCGAGGCTTGCCGCCACCTTTCCCGACATGCCTGTTCATCCGATCGCCATCCTCGGCAGCCGCGACATGCTGGCACCTGGCTCATCGAGGTTCAATCCCTTTACCCGGATCACCGTCCACATCGGCGAGGCGGTGACCTGGCGGCAATGGCTGCTGCATCCGGACGGAGGGGGCATGGATGACGCCGGAATCGCGGCCATCATCGAACTCGACGAGTCCGAGAAGCGTGTCGCCATCGGTGCTCTATATCGCTCCTTCACCGACCAGTTCATCGAATCGATTCGTGCTCTGGGGGCTCCGTGAAGGCAGCCCGGAGGTGCGCTCCGGCCGACTCCTTCATACACCGTCCAGCGGACCGGTTCACCCGGCGCCGTCATGGAACAGTATCTGCAGCTCATTCGTCGCGTTCTGCACGAGGGTGTCGAACGTGATGACAGGACCGGCACCGGCACTCTCGGCGTGTTCGGACATCAGATGCGGTTCGATGTGCGGAGGCGCTTTCCGGCGGTGACGACGAAGAAGCTGCACTGGCCGAGCATCATCCACGAACTGCTCTGGTTCGTCAGTGGCGACACCAACATCGGCTATTTGCAGGAGAACGATGTCAGGATATGGGACGAATGGGCAGATGAGAACGGCGACTTGGGTCCTGTCTACGGCAAGCAGTGGCGAGGCTGGCGAACGAGTGATGGTCTGCTGATCGACCAGATTCAGATGGTGATCGATCAGATAAGGCTGGAACCGACGAGCAGGAGGCTTGTGGTCAGTGCCTGGAACGTAGGAGAACTTGAGGAGATGGCGCTGATGCCCTGCCACGCCTTATTCCAGTTCCATGTCGTCAACGGCGAATTGTCCCTGCACCTCTACCAGAGGTCTGCTGATATCTTCCTCGGCGTACCCTTCAACATCTCATCGTACAGCCTGCTTCTGTGCATGATGGCTCAGGTGACGGGCTTGCGACCCGGTGACTTCGTCCACTCCATAGGGGATGCGCATCTCTACCTGAATCATCTCGAGCAGGCAAGAGAGCAGGTGATGCGGACGCCGCTGGAGTCACCCGTTCTGAGGCTCGACGAGGACTGTAGGGCGATAGATGACTTCCGATACGAACACATCGAGATCATCGAATACAACCACCACCCGCACATTCGAGCCCCGATATCCGTCTGATGTGGTGACCGATGCTGATACGGATGATAGTCGCGATGAGCGATGCGAGGGTGATGGGTCGCGACGATGGCCTACCTTGGCGCCTGCCCTCCGACATGGCGCGATTCAAATCGCGCACGGTGGGTACTGGCGACGAGTCGAACGCCGTCATCATGGGTCGTAAGACCTGGCAGAGCCTGCCGGACGAGTTCCGTCCATTGCCCGACCGTGTCAACATCGTGATGTCGCGAGACACCGGCTGGCGGCCGACTGGCTGCGAGGATGTCGAGGTGGCGCTCTACCCAGGCCGCGCCATCGAGATCGCCTTCGCATACGGTTGCGAGGAGTGCTGGGTCATCGGCGGCCGTCAGATCTACGACCTGTTCTTCGATCTAGTCGATGAGGTCCACATGACGGTGGTGCACGACGGCGAGTCGGCTAGGTCAGGCGACGTGTTGTTCGGAGACCTCGACGAATCTGTCTGGCATCACGACGACGACGAACCGATCACAGCCGGTGCCGATGACGCGCACTCCTCCAGCCTTCGAGTCTATCGGCGCCGGTCCTGACACCATCGAGGACCACCGGTCTACTCGGTCGCAGCGAATCGCCTTCAGGCCGCAGGTCGGATCGACCGTCGCATTCGCTCTGTCCTTC
>CAUZSY010000187.1:0-3732 GCA_963582725.1 Candidatus Thalassarchaeaceae archaeon | reverse complement strand
CGGCGCTGACAACGAGTGCCCAAACATCGACATTGTGCACAGTATCATAGAGATGACCGGGGCCAGTAAAAATCAAATCGAATATGTCACGGATAGACTCGGCCACGACAGGCGCTACGCGATGGGCTACGAAAAGGCTGAAAGGGTCTTAGGGTGGAGTCCCATTGTTCGGTGGGAAGAGGGTTTAGCAGAAACGGTAGAGTGGTATCGAAGCAACGACGAGTGGGTGGAATCTGTACGCAGTGGCTCATATCGAGACTGGATCCAGAAGCACTACGGGTGAGTCTGTGGCTAACCTCAAAGAGCGCTGGCATGACCTGCCCGAGCAAGCGAGATACATCATCGTTGGTGGCAGCGGTGTTGCCATTGGCTGGCTGATGTACAACATTATCTACATACTGAATCCAGCAGAATCTTATCGTGCAACTTCTTCGTGGCTGACTTCTTATCTCTTCGCTGTAGTACTACAACACTCGCTCCATTATCGCCTAACATTCAAAAATTCTACAACACCTTACCTCCGTTCACTGACGGGTGCGTTCACTGCTTATTCAGGAGGTTTGGTTGTAACAACTATTCTGAATGCGGTACTTACTGAAGGCATGAATATGCATCATCAATTTGCTTGGGTTATCTCTGTTGGCTCAAGTGTTGTTCTAAATTATATCTTGCTGAAACGCTTTGCCTTCATCGACTCTGAAGTCGATGGAATTGAAGGCTCGGAAATGCCATCAGACTCCACTTCAGGCGATTGAACTGGCGCATGACGGGCCGAATGTTGAAGTCCGCATCGCACAGGCCGAGACGGTCCGAGTGGCGCCGCGGAGTAGGAAGAGATGGTCGACCAGTTGCCCAACCTAGGTCGCGAGTCAGAAATGCTCGCTGTAATGGGCCTCGATACAATCGACCAATTATTCGCTGACATCCCTGAAGCGATTCGACGAAACGAGCCGCTCGACTTACGACCACCGCAGAGCGAGGAGGAGATCTGGGCCGACGCGCAGCGACTGCTCGGCGCCAACGTGCCGCTGAACTCGCGCCCGTCGTTCCTCGGCGCAGGACTCTACTCCAACTTCGTGCCGACGATGGTCGGCATGCTGGCGACACGCGGCGAGTTCCTGACCGCCTACACGCCGTACCAGCCCGAGGTCAGCCAGGGCATGCTCCAGACGATGATCAGCGAGTTGACCGGACTGCCGGTCTCCAACGGCAGCATGTACGACGCTTCGACGGCGGCGGCAGAAGCGCTGACCTGTGCTGTGCGGGTGCATGGTCGAAAGGCGGAGCAGAAGAGAGTGGTGTATGTCTCTGACCGGGTTCCCGAGCAGCGGCTGTCTGTGATGCGCAACTACACGACGGGCGGCGGCATCGAGATCCGTCTGCTGGCGAGTGATGAACGAGGCATGGTCGACATCGCCGCCGCCGAGACTGCCGCCGGCGCCTGCGCGGTGTATGTCGAGCAGCCGACCTTCTACGGCGTCATCGACGAGGGTCTGGCCGGCCTGAAGGCTGTCATCGGTGAGAACACGGCGCTGGTCGTCGGCGTCCAGCCGGTGTCGCTCGGTCTGCTGGAAGCGCCGGGAGAATGGGGCGCCGACATCGTCGTCGGCGAGGGTCAACCGTTCGGCATCGGACCGACCGCAGGCGGACCGATCTACGGCCTGTTCGCCTGCCGCGATGCGTACATACGGCAGATGCCCGGCCGCATCGTCGGCCAGACGAGAGATGAGGATGGCGCGGACGCCTTCACACTGACGTTGTCGACCCGTGAACAGCACATCCGCCGGCATCGAGCGACCAGCAACATCTGCTCGAACGAGACGCTGATCGCCCTGATGGGCTCGATGCACATGGCGCTGCTCGGTCCGGAGGGTCTGGAGTGGCTGGCGCTGCGCAACGCAGCCGCCGCTACGGTGACCATGAGTGCCGTTCTCTCTGTCGACGGCATCGACGCGATGCATCCCGAATCGTCCCACTTCAACGAGTTCGCGGTCCGACTCCCGGGCCCCTCCGCCGACGCGCTTCGCCACCTCGATGCGCGTGGCATCACTGGCGGCCTCGACCTCGGCGGCATCGATGCCGCCCTCTCCGACCACCTTCTGATCACCGCCACCGACCAGACCAGCACGGCCGACGCCGAAGCGCTGGCCGCCGGTCTCACCGCCTGGGTCGCTTCACTCGACGCCGGCACTGACGAGGTGAGCGCATGAGCGACATCTTCGCTTTCAACGGCGCGGCCGGCGCCGGTTACAGCCAGCCAGAGCCGATCCTGCCAGAGGCCGAGGCGCGGGCCGCCATCCCCGAATCCGTCAAGCGCGGCAGGCTGCCCCGCTGGCCACGCGCCAGCGAGCCCGAGGTGGTCCGTCATTACACCTGGCTGTCGCGGCGCAACTTCGGCATCGACAACGGCTTCTACCCGCTCGGCTCGTGCACGATGAAGCACAATCCTCGCCTGAACGAGCGCATCGTCCAGCATCCCGGCATGAACGACATCCATCCGCTGGCGCCCGAGTCGCACCTGCAGGGCCTGATGGCCATCTTCCACGAGATGCAGGAGATGCTGGCCCACTGCGCAGGCATGGACACGGTGACACTGCAACCGGTGGCCGGCGCGCAGGGCGAATTCACCGCCATCCGCTGCATCCAGGAACACCACCGCGACATCGGACAGGCTCAGCGAGACGAGGTCATCGTTCCCGACTCGGCGCACGGCACCAATCCGGCCAGCGCCGCGATGTGCGGTTACCGAATCATCGAGATACCCTCCGGCGACGACGGACGGCTCGACCTCGCTGCCCTCAGAGCCGTCGTCGGGTCAGCCACCGCGGCGATGATGATCACCAATCCGTCGACCCTCGGCGTCTTCGAGCCGGACATCGCCGAAGCTGCCGATATCCTGCACGCCGCCGGTGGTCAGATGTATTATGACGGCGCCAACTTCAACGCGATCCTCGGCAAGACCAGTCCCGGACTGATGGGCTTCGACGCGGTCCACTACAATCTGCACAAGACGTTCAGCCAGCCGCACGGCGGCGGCGGTCCGGGCGCCGGTCCGATAGGCGTCGCAGCTCATCTGGCGCCATACCTGCCCGGACCGATCGTTGCGAAACGGCCGTTGGAAGCCGGTGAAGTCGGAGTGGGGGATGGCTGGTGGTACACCTGGCAGGAGCCTGAGAGGAGCATCGGCAAGGTGCAGCAGTGGCACGGAAACGCCGGTGCGGTGGTCAGGGCGTGGGCTTTCTATCGCCGCTTCGGGCGTGAGTTGACGCGGATGAGCGAGCACGCCGTGCTGAACGCCAACTACCTCCGACACCGCATTCTCAACCCACCTGATGCCGTCCTCGATGACATCCCCGCGATGCCAATCGACGGTGCACCCGCTGACGTGGTGAAGCACGAATTCACCCTGTCGCTGCTACCGGTGAAAGAGGCGACCGGAGTCACCGGCAGGGACGTCGCCAAGCGACTGCTCGATTACGGCTGCATGGCGCCGACCCTCTACTTCCCGATGATCGTGCCGGAATGCCTGATGATCGAGCCGACCGAGACCGAGAGCAAGGAGGTGCTCGACTCCTTCGCCGCCGATTTCCTGAAGATCCTCTCTGAAGATGCGGAACTGGTCAAGACGGCCCCGCACACCACCGATGTGAAGCGCGTCGACGAGGTATGGGCGGCCCGCAACCTCGTCCTCCGACACCCCCTCGATGATTCACGGTAAGCCTCTGGCTCTGG
>CAUZSY010000186.1:0-3736 GCA_963582725.1 Candidatus Thalassarchaeaceae archaeon | reverse complement strand
ACAGATCCCCTTCCATGACAATCCCCGACGTCGTCTCATAGGCGTTCCAGTAGAGCACTCCAGCCTGCAGGCAGTTGTGATGTACATCGACTTCCAGGTCCATCGTGTCACCGACGCCGAGGTTGAATTCCGCCTGTTCGATGCGATAGGTGAACTCGACCGGCGACTCCCAGTCGTACTCCATCACCTCTCGGTTGGTCTCGCCGGCGCCGACCTCGACTCCTCCAGCAATCAAGCGGACGCCGAACGAGGTCATCGCGTCGGCCGGGGTGTCTGGAATCGGGTTGGTGAACCGGCAGCCTATGTTGGCCGATTCCAGACCGGCGAACAGGCGGATGGTCACATTGCCGGTGAATTGCACCCCATCGACGACCGGATCGCTGGAAGCGGTGACTATCCGCGGATTCAGACTGGTGTCGATACGGTCGAACCGAACGCCGTAGGGCTCGCCGGTCATCAGCGGGTAGGTTCGGTTCAATCCGTGGTCGCTGTTCAAGAAGAGGTGGTGCGACTCCGGCATGAACCACGAGGTTCCCGCAGCCTCGGGAATCTCCTTCGTGAGCGGTTCACCGCCGATGCTCGGCAGCAACAGGATCAGAAGCAGCGCGCCGAGCAGAATCGGTCCCCTACGCGCATGCGGTCGCTCTGCGACCGCCGCCTTCGCCCTGACCATGTCAGGTGGGTGAGGATGAGCGGTTGTTCAATGCCTCGCTGCTAGGCGTCGGATTCAGACGAGCTGGAACGCGCCGATGGCCATCAGAGTGCCGAACACCGTCGCCATCAGATTGACCTGCCCCTTGGAGACCCAGCCTCGGTTCTCCATAAGGGCGCCGAGCAGCGAGTCTATCTGACAGCCGGTCCAGCCGATGAAGGTGATCACCGGGATCATGATGATCCAGATCGAAGTGATGCCGGGACCGAACACGCCGAGGAGCAGGACCCCTGTCGACGCGATCAGAAACGCACCGGCTGCTGCTGCTTTCTGACCGGTCGGCGAATAGCCGCCGTTGGTCCCCTGCGGACAAGGGTCACCGTTGGTGATCAATCGGACGTTGTGGTCCAGGATGCCGAACTCGCTGGCGCAGGTGTCGGCCGTCGCGACGGCTATCGCAGCCAGATATGCGGTGCCCCAGAACAGCGGGTCCTGTGTCAGACCGGCTAGCACGGCGATGACCGCTGGAGCGCCGCCGTTGGCGACCACATTGACCCACCCGCGTTCACCCTCGTCACCCTCTTCCAGGCCCAACAGACGTTTCTCATCATAGGCCCAATGGGTGGCTATCGAACCGACCACCATGAAGATCAGCAGCACCAGCAACCAGGTCCAGTGGGCGAACAATCCTACCAGCAGGCCGAGGAAGGCGGCGACGGCTATTCCGCGGTCGTTGAGGATCCGCCGGGATCGCGCCACTATCATCAGGACGATGAGGATGGTCAAGGTGACGATGATGTTCAACGGGTTCCAGATCAGTCCCAGTATCATTCCGTTATCAACCCGCTCAGCGCCCGCGCCGTTCTGCTGTTCGGCGGCTCCTCAGCCATGAATAATCCCCTCCAACAGTGTCTCAGACCGTTCTCGGGAGTCGGCCGCGTCAAGACCGCGGACGGCACGAAGCATGCCGCGTCCGAGCAGCAGGACGGCGGTGACGAGTACGGCGATCCATAGCAGCGACACCAGAACGACCGCGAGTTCTCCGAATCCCGCCGACTCGACCAGCCACGGTACAATGATCGATGTGCCATTCCAGGTCGCGTGCCCGAGCATCGCCAGACCGATGCCGATCGGCAGACTGCTGCTCGGCATCAGTCCGCGAGGACCGTCCGGATCCGGAAGGCGTGCCGCATCACCGGCGTCGACCTCGCGCATCTCGAAGCCACCGTCGACGACCGGCACGGCCATCTCGATGATCGGCACCTCGATCTCAAGAAGTCGCCCTGTCGGGTCGGCTGGCGAGGCCGCCATCTCGGAGTGTGAGATGGTGCGACCGCTCTTAGGGTCGACCAGCAACCATGGCACTTCCCGCTTCGCGGATTCGCCGTGCGGGTCGAGCAGCGGCAGTCGGTGCGGCAGCCGCACGGCCAGCGCTCCGAGCGCGAAGCCGGTCATACCGGTCCAGAACGCGTGCCCCGGTATCGAGCCGATGCCGCGCATCAGCGCGGTCACGGTGAAGCTGACATAGCCGCCACCGAACGACAGCAGGATGTATTGCAGGTTCTCGATCATCGCAAATCCGAGGCCGACGGTGAAGCCGATCTGGAAACCGTGTTTGCGACCTCGCATCCGGCCGATGAACAGCGCCGCTGCGAGTCCCTTGCACAACTCCTCGCCGACCGGCGCACTCAGCGCCACGATCAGGAATTCGGACACCTGCTCGGATGCCGAAGCGGGAATCATGGTCGGCGCGACGAACGAGTTGATGATCAGCGCCGGAATCGCCGACAGCATGCCGGCGACCAGCCACGCTTCGGCATCGCGACGCCTGGTGTCGAGACCGAGCGTCTCGCTCGAATACGACCACCAAGCGAGTACAGGTATCGAGAAGCCGAACAGCCAGGCCGGGATCCCGACGATGATGGCGAGCGTCAGCACCAATGGAAACGCGACACCGGTCAGCAGAGCCAGGGCCAGCGCGACGGAGGTCGCCATCAGGCCGGCGAACAGCAGCCAGACGGTTCGGCTCGGCGGCGTGTCCAGCGATGAGTCGTCCCGGATGATGTGCTGAGCGAAGCGGCTCGGCATTGGAGTGATCAGGGTCTCATCCCCCGGCATCGAGTGGTAGAGGCCACCAGTGGGGGTCGGCACGGCTATCCTGACATGGGCCAGACGAGGCCGCGTCAACACCAGCAGCAGACCGACGAAGGGCAGCACGCACAGTCCGCCGACGAAGGCCAGCCAACCATCTCTCTCGGCGATTCCCATCCAAGCGATGACGACCCCTTGGGCGATCATGAAAGTGATGACTACAACCCCGAGAATGTGCCTATAGACCATCCACGGGCTAGAGTATCTGCCAATTTTCAACGAAGGCGGAGCCGGTGTCAGAGAGGTTGTCGGCGCAGGCTGGTACCAGCAGCCATCGGTGCCGAGGAACGTCTCGTGCACTGACGGGAGTCCGCCTCGACCAGCCTCGGTGCCAGCCGTCACCGCTCCCCACCTCAGTCCCAGACCGACCGTTCCGACTGCTCCGACAGATGCGTTGGCACCGCTCAGTTCGCCCATCAATCCTCATTGGATCGGCTCAGGACCCTCATCATCGCGGCGTTCCTGCGAGACGCTGCACCCTCATGGCCCTTCCTCCTTATCGACATCCCTGCAGAACATCCCTCAGACCGCTCACGACCTCAGTCGCGCCTGTGCCATTACAATTCCACCCGATGATAGAAGCGAATCCGAGTGGACGTGGCGAGATTTGAACTCGCGGCCTCTTCGTTGCGAACGAAGCGATCTTCCAGCTGATCTACACGCCCCTGCTGCCTTCAGGACGCCCGCTCGACCTGCGCCCGCTTCTTAGCCCCATCGCTGCCCCCTCGTGACCGACCATTCCACCGCTGGCTGCACCGACCAGTCAGAGCTGACTCCGGACCAACCCGATCAAGCATCGGAGTCGTTTCGGTGGTCCGACTGCACGCCGGATAGAGGCATCAAGAGGCCAAGCCTCAGTCGTGCGACGCGGCCCATGAGGTTTCTACAGAGAGCGCCTTGTTCTTCAGCGGGATGATCTTCCTGTACACCTCG
>CAUZSY010000185.1:0-3757 GCA_963582725.1 Candidatus Thalassarchaeaceae archaeon | reverse complement strand
GACCTGCTGCGGATACTCATCCTGAAGGATCTGGACGAGCCGCTGATCGATGAGGACGGCGCCGAGATCGAACTGCGGGCCGGCGACGTGCATCAGTGCGCGGCGCTGCTGGCGGAGACCCTGATCAGCGCCGGCTTCGCCGAGGCGGCGCCCCTCTGAGGAATGGCTGTCTCGGCCGGCCGAACAGGGCGGACACGCGCGGAGAGGACGGCGGTCGGTTGAGCGGAAGGCTCAGTTGACGTTGCGCAGACTCAACTCGATGGTGACCGTGTCGGGGATCGGAATCCGCAGCACCCGGCGAAGCGCGCCCTCGTCCTTCGTCGTGTTGGTGACGAGTTCGAGCAGCCGCTTGTGGATGCGCATCTCCCAGTGGTCCCAGGTCTCGGCGCCCTCGCCGTCCGGACTCTTTCGGCACGGCACGACCAGACGCCTGGTCGGCAGCGGGATGGGTCCACGCAGTTTGACACCGGTGCTGTCGGCGATCTCCTTGATCTGCGAACAGACCTCGTCGACGTCGCGGTGGTCCTCACCGGTCAGTTTGACGGTGGTGATGACTGGCATCGAACTTCAACTCCTGCTGGCATCTGACACTGGCTGATCGCGCTCAATCCTTCTTCTCGATCTTGAAGCAGACGCCGGCGGCGACGGTCTTGCCCATGTCGCGGATGGCGAAGCGGGACAACTCCGGGAAGTTCTCCTGCTCTTCGAGTGCCATCGGCTTGGTAGGCTGGAAGCGGACCAGAGCCGCATCGCCGGTCTGCAGGAACGGTGGGTTCGGGGTCTTCTCGCCGCCCTTGATCCTCTCGATCAGTTCGACGAACCGGACCGCGACCTGCGTGGTATGGGCGTGGAACACCGGGGTGTAGCCGACGCCGACCGCCTTCGGGATGTCCATCAGCTGGATCTGACCGACGAAGGTCTCGTCGTGCCGGATGAAGGCCGGCTCGTTGTCGGTGTAGCCGGCGACGTCGCCACGGCGGATGTCGGTCGCGGAGAGTCCGCGGATGTTGAAGCCGACGTTGTCGCCCGGCTCGGCCTTGGCGACATTGGTGTGGTGCATCTCGATGCTCTTCACCTCTGCCTCCTGCTGGCTCGGGTTGAAAACGACGGTCTTGCCGGCGTGCAGCACACCGGTCTCGACCTTGCCGACCGGCACCGTGCCGATGCCGCTGATCTTGTAGACGTCCTGGATCGGCAGTCGCAGCGGCCGGTCGAGCGGCTTGTCGGGCATGTTGATCGCGTCGATCGCCTCGAACAGCGTCGGACCGGAGTACCAGCTCATGTTGTCGCTCTTGTTGACGACGTTGTCGCCGTTGAAGGCGGAGCACGGTATGAACGGGATGTCGTCGACCTTGTAGCCAGCCATCTGGAGCAGGCTGGAGACCTCTGCCTTGACCTCGTTGAAGCGAGACTCGGAGTGGTCGACACCGCTGATGTCCATCTTGTTGATGTTGACGATCAGCTGGCCGACGCCGAGGACCCGCGCGAGGAACGCATGCTCCTTGGTCTGCGCGTTGACGCCGTCGTCGGCGGCGACGCACAGAACCCCGGCGTCGGCCTGACTGGTGCCGGTGATCATGTTCTTGACGAAGTCGCGGTGACCCGGCGCGTCGATGACGGTGAAGTAGTAACGCGGCGTGAAGAACTCCTTGTGAGCGACATCGATGGTGATGCCGCGCTCACGCTCCTCCTTCAGTCCGTCCATCACGTACGCGAAGCCGAATCCAGCCTTGCCGCGCTCCTGGGCTTCCTTCTCGAACTGCTCGATGACGTGCATCTCGATGTGGCCGCTGTCGAGCAGCATTCGTCCGACGGTGGTCGATTTCCCGTGGTCGACGTGACCGACGAAAACGATGTTCAGGTGCGGCTTGCTCTTGTCTTCCCATTGACTTCCCATGGATATCTCTCCTATTGAGCAGCGCGGCGACCGCGGGTCCATATTTGAACTCATCCCCCTCAATCCAGCCTCCGACTCCCCTGCTCACTTGCTCGCCGTACACCGATTCGCCGGCTGCTCTCCGGCGCCGGACGAGCGGGCTTTCATCTGGACCGCCCGGCGCGGCGCGGCAGGATTCCGTTCAGGCAGGTGCGCGGGTTGACTGGTTATCGAGTCGGCGGCAGCGAGTTAGGCCTTCGGAAGCCGAGGTCGGGTCGCGGATTCACTTGTAGATCAGTTCGATGGCGAACTCGCTGATTTCGGTGTTGTGCGGCTTCTCGTTGCGGATCGACACGCTGTAAGTGCCATCGAGGAACTCGCGGAACTTCGTCGAGCCCAAGGTCAGCCAGATGCAGTAGTCGTCGTCGCTGCATTCACCGGCGTCACGATCCTCGTCCGAGTAGCCGGTTGTGTTGGCGACGTCCTCGTCGGTCGCGTTCCGCGCGTACAGTTCGAGACGATTGGCGCGGAAGGAGTCGGGTGTGCCGGGGGCGTAGTCGGCGGCGTCATCCAGTTTCGGATAGGTCAGTTTCAACTTGACGTAGCGGATGGTGTTCTTCACGTCCTCGTCGTAGGAGAGCGGGTAGTCGAAGTCGATCTCGGGCGCGTTGGAGGTGTTCCGGCCGATCTCGAAGTCGACCCAGACGGTGCGGTGGTTGATGTAGACCATCGAGGTGTCGGAGGCGGTCAGACCATTGCTGTCGGTGACCGTCAATCCGACCTTCCACTCCCCCGCCGGGCGCTCCTTCCACTGGTAGGTCTCCCCCTCCGCGTCGGCGTCGTTCTCGGTGTCGCCATCACCGTCGGAATCGGTGTACAGGTCGAGGTCCCAGGACCACGAGGCGATGAACTCGTCGGCGTAGCAGCCGTTGGTGTCCGGATCGCAGCCGGCCCACGAGCCGCTGCCGTCGAGCAGCAGCGTGACCGAGGGAGAGATGCTGCGATCGCTCTCCTCGTTGCTCTGACAGTCCCAGACGAGGACGTGATTGCCGGAGGCGGCCGATTCGCCGGCGCAGTCGTCGGTCTTGCTGACGGCGATATCGGCGTGCGGCTCGCGCGCCGCCGCGCTGATGACCGTCAGGACGCGCTGCATGCTCGCCTCGTGCTGGCCGTCGCTGACCGCCAGTTCGACCGTGTACTCGCCGACCTGCGCGTATGCGTGACTGACCTTGTCGCCGTAAGCGACGTCGCCGTCGCCGAACTTCCACGAGTGGTTCAGGACGTCGCCGTCCGGGTCGGTGCTGCCGCTGGAATCGAAGGCGACCGACGACTCGGCCCTGACCGAGCCGGTCGGCGTGATGCTCATCGACGGGTTCGGCGGGCCGTTCGAGGAGAAGGTCTGCAGGCAGCCGGCGACGGTGGTCGCCAGCATGATGGCGCACAGGAGGAGGGCGGTCGGCGCCTTGCGCATGCTCCGTTTCGAGCGCTCGGCCGACATGAACCATTCGTCGCCGTGCTGGGCTGAGGGGGCCATGGAGCGGCTCTGGGCGATTTCTGGTGGTGGGCGGCGGTTTCAGGCGGTGGTGGGTGGTTTGGGGGGATCACGGCGGTTTCGGGCGGCGGCGGTGTTCAGCGCAGATGGATGAGTTGATGATGAGAAGGAAAACTTGATTCAACCCCCCTGCTTCCAATACCCATGGGAAACAATCAGACCATGACGACAATGATTCTGGCCGTCTTGATGTTCTTCGCGGGATGCCTGGCGGGAGGCGGGATAACAGATACCGTGGACGGCACGCAGAGCGGGACCGGCTCGGGAGGTGTCGTCATCTATACTGAACCTCCGTTGATGCAGATGAACGGAACGGCGACTGAGTGCTG
>CAUZSY010000184.1:0-3769 GCA_963582725.1 Candidatus Thalassarchaeaceae archaeon | reverse complement strand
GGGGAGTTCGATATGGCACGCTGCGATCATCCGGCCTGCAAAGAGGAGGGCGAGGTCGTCTCACGTCTGTCGCCCGAAGGCTACCTCGTCGCCACCGGTGAGAAAGCGTACTCGTTCAGGGAGGCGTACCGACGCTACCACTACTGTCTGGAACATCACGACCTGCTGATGCGCGATGTCTGGTCGAGGGTCCGGACCCCAGATGACAAGGACGACGACCATGTCGCTCCGACCGCCATCTGAACCGCCCTCAGCCGCCGCCGCTCACATTCCGCATCTGTCGGCGCCGCGAACGGTGGTCGCGGACAGGAACGAGTTCGGGCACGACGGCCTCAGAGGACGCCTTGCGCATGCATCGCCTCGGCGATCTTCAGGAAGCCTGCGATGTTGGCGCCGAATACGTAATTGCCAGATCGGCCGTACTTCTCTGCCGTCTCGAACACGTTGCTGTGAATGTCCACCATGATCTCATTCAACTTCTTGTCGACCTTGGCGCGGTTCCAGTTCAGACGAGCGCTGTTCTGCGCCATCTCCAGCCCCGAGGTGGCGACGCCGCCGGCGTTGCTCGCCTTGCCCGGTGCGAAGAGGATGCCGTTCTCATGCAGGACATCGACCGCTCCGGGGGTGCACGGCATGTTGGCCCCTTCAGCGACAGCGATGCAACCGCTCTCGGCGAGAGCCTTCGCTTCGTCTGCATCCAACTCGTTCTGGGTCGCACAAGGCAGCGCCACGTCGATGGGCACTGACCAGAGTCCGCTGGTCCACGGTTCTGGTTTCGATTCTGTGTAGGCGACACCATCGAAATGGTCCGCATACTCCTTGATGCGACCGCGGCGATCGTTCTTGAGAGTCATCATCCAAGCGAGTTTCTGCTTGTCTATGCCGGCCGGGTCATGGATCCAACCGCTCGAATCGGACATGGTGACCGGCGTTGCGCCGAGATCGAGCACCTTCTCCAGCATCTCGCGGGCGAAGTAGACCAGTCCGTAGCCGGTCGCCTCCGGACGGATGAGGGAGCCTCCGTATGCGAGTCCCTTGCCGGTCAGAACGCCGGTGAACTCGTTCTGCAGTTTCCTGTACATGCCGTACAGATAACCGATCTCCCGACCACCGACTCCGATGTCGCCGGCCGGAACATCTGTGTTGGGCCCGATGTGACGCCACAACTCCATCATGAATGACTGACAGAACCTGCGCACTTCGGCCTCCGACCTGCCCTTCGGATCGAAGTCTGAGCCGCCTTTACCGCCACCCAACGGCAGCCCGGTCAGGCTGTTCTTGAATATCTGCTCGAAGGCGAGGAACTTCAGGATGCTGAGATTTACGCTGCGGTGGAATCGAAGACCGCCCTTGTAGGGGCCGATGGCGCTGTTGAACTGGATACGGTAGCCGCGGTTGACATGCAGATCGGCAGCGTCATCATACCACGGCACTCTGAACTGGATGACTCGTTCAGGCTCGCAGAGCGCCTCGGCGATCGGAGCGTATTCAGGATGCTGGTCTATGGCCGGTCCGAGAGTCTCCAACACCTCGAGAACGGCCTGATGGAACTCTGGTTGGTTCGGGTCGCGAACGACGACCTTGTCATAGACATCCTTCATCTGCGCGTGCATGGGCTCAACCTGCTACCCCCGGCACCGGCTCACCGGGGTTCCGCTGACTTTGGGCCCTCTTTTCAAGGGTCCGCCATCAGCATGCGCGAGCAGTGGCGCAGCGACCCTGACATGAATCGGTTGGATTGAGACGTTCATCGGCCCTCAGCCGTTCTCAGTCGGCGTGGATAAGCCGCTCTGCAAGGCGTGCCACGTCCTCTTCATGACCGGGAAGGGTCATCACGGTCATGGCACTCTGGCTGACCTGGCGACGGCGCAGCGCCTCGGCTATCGGGGTGTGCTCGCGGAACCAGCGAGCCCGTCCGTCGCGACCGATGATCCGCACATCGACGGCCGCCATCCGGGGTTCGCTCAGCAGCAGCTTGACGCTCGGCACATCGATTGCGACGTATCCTTGGGGAACCTTCGCCCTGGTCGCGATCTCATCCTCGACCGCACGGCGCTGCTGGCTGTCCGTCGCCAGTTCGACGAGCCTGGCGACCCTCTCCTCGCTCAACTCGTCAAGCCTTCTCTCTACGCACACCTTGAGCAGATGACGATACTTCAGACGACGCAGCATCTCCTGCGCGAACCCGCCGGCAGAATCGAGCGCCTGCCAGGCCTCTGCGTCGACCATCCGCTGCATGTCGACGGCGTCGGGCAGGTCATCCTCCGACAGTTCAACCGCCCGGGAGAGCATGATCTCGGTGACCCTGGTGACACGGTGGAAGTAGACCGCGCTGTACATCAGACCGCGCGCCACCATCATCCCTTCGAGCGCCGGCAGACCACCCTCCCTGACCGCGATGTCACCGCCGTGTCGCTCCAGACAGTGAATCAGCCGGTGATGATCGACGATACCGTGCTTGACGCCGGTGAAATGTGAATCGCGGAGCAGGTAGTCGAGTTGATCGCAGTCGACGGGACCGTGCACGAGGTGACCGAGCGTCAGATCCTCGGACTCGAAGGTCGATGCGCCGGGCGACCAGTGGAACAGGTCCCGCTCACTGCCAGAGGCGTCTGGTCCACGGATCAGAGCGGCGACCTCGGCCGGGTCCATGCCGTGCCGTTCGATGATCTCGGGCACCAGTTCGCGGTCGGGGAACAGAGAATCCTCGCCAGCGCGCAGGACATCGTAGTCGCCGGTGATGATCCCTTCGGTGATGTGCATGTGATCGGCGCCGCCCCGGTCGTGCAGGATGTGTTCCAGCGTATGCGAATACGGACCGTGACCGACGTCGTGCAGCATGGCGGCGGTCGTCACCAGTTCCTTCTCGTACTCCTCGAGACAGATCGAATCAGCCATCTCGCCGGCCAGATGGCAGACTCCGAGCGAATGCTCGAAGCGGCTGTGATGGGCTCCCGGAAAGACAAGATGGGCGAGTCCGAGTTGTTTGATGTGACTCAACTTGTTGAACTCGGGCGTCGCCAGCAGGTCCTCATGCACGCCCTCGATCTGGAAACTGCCATGAATCGTGTCGTTGATCACCCGCACGCAGCACGCCTCATGCCACAGGAGGATGCTGCCGACCTTGAATCCGGCGGCCTGTTCGAGACCTCCGTCGCCAGAGCTGCACCGCTGACCGTGCCGCATCGCCGGATGGAACCAGCGCTTTCGTCGGAGTCAAGCCCTCAGAGCCGGGCGCCGATCAGCCGAACGGCACCTCCAGAGAGGCTGCAAACCGCGTGTCACTGGCTTGCTGTCCACTGGTCGAGCATCTCCTGCGTCCAACCATGAGCTGCTTGTTCAGGTGTCAACAGAGGAGCAGACGCATCCGGCTCGACCCCCGGGGTGGGAACGATCATCGGTTGCCCGAACTGCTGCTGCTGGGACATCGGCTGGCCGGGTGGACCGTAGGCGCTCTGCACTACGTGGTCACGATACTTCGCGGCGTGCGTCGCTGCCACATCGGCGCTGTATCCCTGGTCGATGAACTGCTGGGCGTACGGATCCGCCGCTGGTCCGAGGGCCGGTGCCTGAGTGGAGTCGACGCTCTCGGCGCCTGACCACTCGTCCATCTGAGACGATATCCGCATCTCCTCCTCCAGCGCGTACCGGCGGTCGTCGACCATCGAGCGGAGCAGAGCTGCGTGCCCGGCATCCAGACCGCCGTCCTGCAACAGGTTCTCGACATCCGTCTCGATCTCATGGATGCCCTCGAACCCTTCCGCCAACA
>CAUZSY010000183.1:0-3770 GCA_963582725.1 Candidatus Thalassarchaeaceae archaeon | reverse complement strand
TCAACCAATGACCCAACCCCGTTCACGGCTGTTCAGTCATCACGGACTACTGAGTGAGCGAACGGAGCGGGGTGTCCATTCGGGAATCGATGCCAAGACCCCTCCCTCCATTCGCGAGTGAAGAACGAGGGAAGGTTATGCGACCGTGATCGTGCCGGTCATCGCGGAGTGGATGGAGCACTTGTAGGCGTAACTGCCGGCGGTGTCGAAGGTGTACGAGTAGGTTTCGTCCTGGCTGAGGTCATCCGAATCGAAAGTGCCGTCGTCGGCTGTCGCGGTGTGCTTGGTGGAATCATTGTTGGTCCATGTCACCGTGTCGCCGACCGCGGCGCTCACCTCGGGGGGGTTGAAGGCCGAACCGTCGATGTTGACCGAGTGCGTCGTAGTCTCGTTGCTTCCGTTGGCTGGTGGCGTGCTGTCGCTGGTGCAGCCGGCGAGCGGTGCCAGAATCATCAGCAGGGCGAGTGCTATGTGGTATTGTCTCATGTCAGGGCCATGGTAG
Source organism: Candidatus Thalassarchaeaceae archaeon (assembly GCA_963582725.1). Taxonomy (GTDB): domain Archaea; phylum Thermoplasmatota; class Poseidoniia; order Poseidoniales; family Thalassarchaeaceae; genus CAUZSY01. The sequence goes on along the minus strand of CAUZSY010000183.1, from coordinate 3,268 downwards.
AGGCCGGCATAACCCTTCTGCCGGTTGCGGTTCGCCGTGCCGAGAACGGTCGAGTCGGCATCGGATGGATCATTCGGCGAGCAGCAGGTCGATGTCGTGCGCCACGTCCTCGACGACGAGGTGGTCGGGCATCCAAGCGACGCGTCGGTCGAGGTTCTTGTCGACCAGGATGATCGGCGCTGAATGGTCGATGAGGTAATCGTCGTCGCCGTGCTCATAGCTCCGGACGCCGATGCCGAACCGTGACCAGGCGACCTCCAGATCGGGGTACCCCTGGTCGGCCGTGCCGGCGCCGACCGCGGTCAGGTGGAGCCAGTCGGCGCCGTAGGTGTCGGCGAATCCGTCCATGTCGGCAGCGGTGTCGCTCCACGGGTCGAGGGCGATGGAGATGAAGGTCAGGTTGGAGCGGTTGTCGGCCGGGTAGTGGTTGGAGATGGCGATCATGTTGGACTCGGTCGCCAGACAGACATCGGGACAGCGGGTGAAGATGAACGCCACGACGAGCACGTCACCCCGCATCAGATCGAGCGACCACGAGGTGTTGTTCGAATCGACCAGCGTGACGCCGCTGACGGTCGGTGCCGGAACCTCCTCATCGCCGAGGAAGGGGCTCTCGTAGGGCGGTTCCGCGCAACCGGCGAGGGTCGTTCCGAAGAGCAGCAATACGGCACCGATGACTTGTGGCAGGCGGGTCATGCTGGCTCGGTCACTGACCGAGGTTGGTTTGAGGATTGCGTCAGCAGTCGGTCGGCCCAGCTAGTCGGCAGAGACTCGTGGATGATCGGGGATCAGCGGCTGCCGCCGACCGCGATGACCGCGGTGATGATGGCTGGCCACGGAGCCGCGGTGCGGAACGCCGGCTCGCCATAACGGGCGACTGCGGCGGAGTGTCCCGCTTCACGCAGCGCCTCGACGACGCGGATCGGTGAGGGTGGAGAGGCGACGGGGATGTGGTGGTGGATGTGGTCGGTCAGGAAGAGGCCGGAGTGTGGCGGCAGACTCGCTTCTTCGGCCAGTCCCTTGACGGCGCGCCGGACGGCTCGGACGCGCAGGTGCAGAGGTTCGGTCACCCCTGCTTCATCTGCAAGGGTGTCGAGGTCGGCTTCGGTCGGCGCGCAGAGCGCCTCGGCGCGCTGGTCGGTCATTTCGGCGAGGATGGTGGGGTCGGCCAGTGGGCCGGTCCAGAGCGGGCCCGAGACGCGCTTGTCGGAACGGTCGACTGGATGGCTGAGAGGCAGCAGCGCGTGCGGCTGGCTCGGCGCATCGACCGTGCCGGGGCCGAACGGGTGCAGGCCGGCGTCGATGGAGGCCGCGACCTCAGCGTCAGCAGGCTCGGCGATGCGCCAGCCGAGATGCTGCTCGAGTGCGTTCGCGTCGGTCGCGCTGCGCCGGACGAGAAGCGAGACGCGCAGATGGTGACTGTCCCATATCGACATCAGCGTACGCACCGCGCGGTCGTGTCGGGCGGCGATGCGGGCGATGGTGGCGATGAGGACACGCAGACCGGAGTCGTGGGCGAGACCGTCGAGTCGGATGCGCGCGCCGTAGCGGCGAAGTCCGGCGGCTCGCTTAGAGCCGACGAGCGCTGCGACATCGGTCGCCGTGACCTCCATCACGGCGCGGCGCGCGGCCGACTGCACGCCCGGGTCGAGGAACGGCACCGGTGATCCGAACGGGTCGATGTCGAGCCACTGCCAGCCGCCGTCCAGGGCTCGCTGCCGCAGGTCGCCCTCGACGGTCACGAGTGACGCCTCGTCCCGGCCGAGCGGTGGATGCGTGTCGTGGTTCGCCACCGCCCAGGCGAGTGCTTCAGGATCGAGGTCGCAGACGACCGCGTCGATTCGGTCGGCGACCTCGGGCGATGTCTCGTTCAGCCAGCGACGGGCTCGCAGGCCGGATGCGGCCAGCCCGTCGAGCGCCCTGATGCGCCCGTCGCCGAGCAGCCCGGCCCGAACGACCGCATCCATCAGCAGCACGCTGCGCGTCCGGCAGCCGGCCATCGCTGGATTGTGGAAGACGCTGCGATGGGCCCGCGCCGCCGGCCCGGCGCCGTGTCGGGTCGCCGACTCCTCGGTCGGCGTCGCTCCCGGCAGGTCGCAGCGGGTCCGCCCTTCGAGCAGCGCTTCGCCGGGCCAGTCCTCTGGCCACGCCTTCGTCATGCCTCGTCGGATGGCGCGGGCCGCTTCTCTCCTTCGGCGATGGCGAGACGCCGAAATCACTCAGTAGCGTTCGAAGGCGACAGCCGGATCGGCGTGCGTCACACGGTGGCCGTCGTCGGTGACGACGCCGACAGGGCGACATCCGGGCAACCGCTCACTCAGCCAGCCACTGATAGAATCAGCCGCGTCGGCAGACACTGTGACGACCATCCCCATTCCCATGTTGAAGGTCCGATGCATCTCCAGCGAATCGACGCCGCCTTCGCTGGCGATCCAGGCGAACTCGGGCGGTGGGGTGAGAGGGTCAGAGACGTGCCAGCCGAGGGAGTTGTGCAGGCGGAGCAGATTCGAGAGTCCGCCACCGGTGATGTGCGCAATCCCATGGATGTCCCCAACCGCACACGGGCCCTCGTCCCCCCGCGCCGCCGCGACCAAGTCGAAGACCGGGTCGCAGTAGATCCGCGTCGGGTTGAGCAGCACTTCGCCTAGGCTGACTGGCGTTGTGGCATCCGCGCCGGTGAAGCGGCGGATGTCGCGGGCTGGGTGAGTGGAATCGAACGGAGCGGGCGCGGCGAGGTCGGCGCCGGTGATGTCGAGGAGCCGGCGGACCAGCGAGTAGCCGTTCGAGTGGAGGCCGCTCGAAGGCAGGCCGATGACGATGTCCCCAGCGGTCAGGTCGGCGCCGGTTATCGCCGAATCCTTCGGCAGCCAGCCGAGCGCCGTTCCAGACAGGTCGAGCTCCTTGACGATGCCCGGCAGCGTCGCCGTCTCGCCGCCGGCCAGCGTCACGCGGGCCAGCGCGCACGCTTCGGCGAGAGACGCGCCGAGCATCGCGTGCGCCGCTTCGTCGGGCTTCGGCGTCGCGATGTAGTCGACGAAGGCGATCGGCTCGGCTCCGACGCAGAGCAGGTCGTTGACGTTCATGGCGACGCAGTCGTGGCCGACGCCCTCCAGTCGGCCGAGCGCGTTGGCGATCTGCAGCTTCGAGCCGACGCCGTCGGTGGCGAGCGCCAGCAGCGCATCGCCGAACTCGATCAGGCCACCGAAGCCGCCGGGCAGGTCGACCGGGGCGCCCTTGCTGCCGGCGGCGCGGACGCTGGCACCGAGCG
>CAUZSY010000182.1:0-3779 GCA_963582725.1 Candidatus Thalassarchaeaceae archaeon | reverse complement strand
TTCCTGTCGAGGTGCACGACGATTCTGCCGCCGGGGAAGGCCTTCTCGGTCGAGGCGATTGCGATGTCGATGGCGTGGCGCCATTCACCGCCCGGCAGGCGCCCGGTCAGCGGCTCCCATCCCTCTTCGTCCGGCTTCTCCATCGGCAGCGCGTAGCCGGCCAGCAGATGGCCCATCCAGCAACCGGTCCGGCGGACCACGTCGCTGTGTCGAGGCGCGTAGTGACCGCCGCCTAGACCTACCATCACCTGGCTCTCGGCCCGCTCTCCCTCACTCATCGCGAGCCAGTCGCCGGCGCCAACGCCGCCTTCGAGACCGAGCGCCTCCGACAGCACTTCCGCCCACGCCGCCGCAGCATCGCGCCGCCCCCAGTGCGACTCGGTGGAGCCGATCTCGATGAACAGGGTCGGCGCGGACAGCACCGGGCCATGGTGGGTCGTCTCGACGGTGATGTCGAACTCAGGCGTCAGACCGTGCCGTTCAGCGGCCTGGAGAAGCGCCAGAAAGAGGGCGCTGAACCGACTGCACGGCGGCACCACTTCGCCGTTCCGACCACCGTACTCGCCGACCTCGCCGACCGGCGTTCCTGCCGGCACGCCGATCGCGTGCAGGGTCAACGAGGGCTGACCGCTGGCCGCCGCATGGCGGCTCAGGAACAGCACCTCTCGGACCGTCCGACCGGTCGCCTCTGAATAAGCCGCATCGAGATGGTCGGCGAACAGCAGCCGTTCCGGATACCACCAGAGGTCGACCGGCGCGAGGTCGTGCCGCCAGGTCGGCGCTTCGCCGATGGGTGCGGACGCACTCCAGCCCGGTCTCTCCAGCAGTGCGTCACCCTGCACGGTCGAGCCGATGTCCGGCTTCGAGACGATGAGCAGCGTGACCGGGGCCGGCGGGTCTCCACGCTTCGACGGACCGGCGGGCTTCGACGAGTCGGCCATCGTGCCGCCTGAACGCACGGCACTCCTTCAAAACATCCGGCGACCAGCGGTGCCCTATGGCAGCACCGGCGCTGGAAGTCCCATCAATGCCACCGGACAGGCTGCACAAGCCGGTGCTGATGGTCATAAGGGGCGAGAGGGAGCATGTGGTCATCCACTCTGACGATTCGATCAGTCGTATCGATGCGGCCACACTGCAGCGCGTGTCGGAACCCGCAACACCATTGCCGTGCGAGGTCACATGCGGTGTCCACCTCGGCGACAGCATCGTTCTGTGCTGGGTCGACAGGCAGCACCGAATAGCCCGGATGTCAGCCATGCCCAGAGGCTCCTGGCGGGCCGGCATCGGCCGCGATTCGCTGCGACTGGCGCTGAACGAGAATCGGGTCGAGGACACCCATCCGGCCGACGCCATCTGGTCGCACGAACTGTCGGCCGAGCCTCTGGCCATGGCTTCGGTCGATGGCGATCTGGTGTTCTGCACTCTGGAGCGGGGGATGTATCGGGTCACCGCTCGGTCGGAGGAGGTCTGGCGGGCGGCCCTGCCGGATTGGCCGCTCGCCTGGCCGGGCGCCAGAGAGGATATCATCGAGACGATGCGACAGGTCGACGAAATCATCTGGGTGTTCACCGACACCTGTGGTTTCGCCGCCATCTCGGCCGAGGATGGGACGATCCTGGACATCGGGCGACTGCCGGTGACGGGAGCGCTGTCGATGGTCCGACACGATGCTCGCAACGGCTGGCTCATAGTGGTCGATGATGAACGCCTGCTATGCTTGGACGCTGAACTGCGGGTCGTCTCCGAGCAGGCGCTGCGACGTCCGATCAACGATGCGATGGCGGTAGGTGACGGATGGGCTTGGACCGGCTGGCGCCTCGATGGTAGCACCGGCCCGGACAGGGTAGCGGTGGAACACTCCGAGATCGGCGTAGCACTGTTCAGCAGGCGTGATGCCATCTGGGCGCTGCGCAACGACGGTGACTGGCATCGGCATCCGACGCCTGTCGCCTCGCTTCATTCGAGCGAAGAGGAGTGACCGCAGCGTCCACAGACCTTGCGGTCGTGGTGGATGCCGAGGAATATGCCGGGGCCGCACTTCGGGCAGAATTCTCCCTTCCGCACTAGTTCGCCGCCTTCCACGGAGTACTTGCTCCACTTCGCGTTGGCGTTCGGTCCGTCTCCCATCAGGCTCCCTCCTCATCGCTCTCCGACTCGGCTGACACTGCCGCCTCAGCCTCCGGTTCCGCCTCGCCCTTCGACGACTCCTCGACCACCTCTGCAGCCTCTTCCGCAGCCTCATCTGCGGTCTCCTTCGGTGGCTCTGCAACCGGCACCGCTTGCTCTTCCTTCGGTGCGTTGTGAGCGCCGCGGCGCTGATGCCGCTCGATCAGGTAATTCGCCTCGCGCGCCGCGGCCTCGGGGCTCTCGTAGACGTGTATCAGACCGGACGTGGTGGTCTGACCGAAGCGGGTGTTGACCCCGAGCACGAAGATCTGCTCGCGAATCGAACCCGGCTCTGCTTTCAGAGCCGCCGACACCATCGCCGCGAGGCTCGGGGTCTTGGCGTTCGGGTGCGGCCACATGAACTTCAGTTCGACCCGGTTCAACAGTGGGTTCTCGACTCTCTCGACTATCTGCATGAATCACACCTCCATCAACGGATGTTCACCTTGAGAGCATAATTACCGGCCTGTTCGTAGCCCAGTCGCTTGGCGACCGTCGAGCGGGTAGGATCGAGGATGACGACCAGTCCGAGCCAGTCCGACGAGACCGGTGCGGACGGGCACCGGTGGCACTGGTCGATGCCGTCGTCGAGGATGAGGTTGCATTCGCCGCAGGCGAAGGGCAGCTTGGCCATGCTCAATCCTCCTCCCTGTCCATCCACTCGAACGCGCCGAGACCGGGCGCCTTGCAGTTCAGACCGATCTTGCTGGCCCGCGGGTCGTTCTGGTTGATCGACTTCGAGACGACGCGAGCCCGTACGAAGGAGCCCTCCTGCAGGTATCTGCCGGTCTGGACGCCCTCGATGCGCCGGACCCCGGTGCCGATGTTGACATTGACCGGCTCCTCGAAGATCTGCGACTTGTGCAGAAGCGCCTCGGTCGGACCGATGCGGATGAAGGCGCCGTACTCGGAGATAGACGAGACGGCGCCGTCGAGGATCTCATTCTGCTTCATGCTGAAGATGAGCGCCTTGAACTGAACCTTCTGATAGATCGCGCCGTCGCCGTGGATGATGCGACCGCGCCCGATCAGTTCGTGGTCAAAGGTCAGCAGGATGAAGTTCTCATCCTCGTCGTATCGGCCTTCGAACGCGTTCTGTGCTAGCGCGTCGACGTTATCCGCCAACGAGCGTCCCTCCTTGATGTATTCAGCAGGGATTCGTATGGTGTCCTCTCGTATCTCGAGGTAGTACATCTGATCGCCTCGCCTGCCCTCGTTCCGGAGTTTCCCCGGGGGACGAAAGGGCCTTCGACCCTCCCGTCCCTCATCGGTGAACCTCCAGAGGAGAGGTGCAGGCATCCCGGCGACCTGCGCCCTCCATTTAAGGGCTGCCGAGGAGGCACGGCCATCGGCACATCCGAACAACAGCCACGAACCGCCCTCTGAACAGCAGCTGGTCATCCGCAGACCGGCCGAAGATCAGGCACCGGCCACAGACTCTGCAACCGCACACACCCGCTCACCAGCAGCATACCACCCGCTCGAGGATCTATCGGAAAAGAGCGGCCAGGCACATGAACAGACGGGGCAGTAGAGAACTAGAAAGCGGTTTATGGGGATAGAGGGGTCGTCTGGACCAGCCTGACGGAGGAAACTTCTCGATGCTCTCC
>CAUZSY010000181.1:0-3786 GCA_963582725.1 Candidatus Thalassarchaeaceae archaeon | reverse complement strand
GCCAACTGGTGGTGCCAGTGAAGACGCCCATAAAGCCACACTTTATTCTCATTATATGACGCCCCCTGACTCCACCTTTAATTGAAAACATGAGAGAAGAATCAATCCCCTTCTTAGTGGTAGTTCTATCAATCAACTCACCGTTGAAGAAAATATCGACTCGGATGGGAACCACTGGTATCGACACCGCATCTGCTAGGATCGTCAATCTGACATCGTCTACCCCAGACTGAGAGTTGATAGTGGCCTTGGACGAAACAGTATGTTCACTCGGAACTGTGGCCGGTATCGCCGGCAAATACCCTCGAGTTGATAGCAGGCCGATACGATCTTTCGGATCTGGTCCATACTCATTCGGACCTTCGGTCCCATCCTTCAACACCAAGGCGATGTAGAAAAGGAGATTCAGATACGGAACTAAGAGGAGGAGAACATAAAATCCAGAATAACCGATATCATGGAGTCTCTTTACAGAAATTGCCATCATCACCCATGTGACAGGGATAATCATAAGCGTCATAATGCCGACCATGTTCATGAAAGAAACTAAGTCAGAACTAGCGCGAAGGAACAATGCAAGAAAGAACCACAGGGACGCATAACTGAAGGTCGAGATAAGGGAAATCCAACCGTAATGCAATCGGCGCATCCGACCTTGGAAGGAGAATAATGACTTCGTCAATTCGAAGTTGCCCGGCTGAGCCGACTTCGTCTGATGCATCGAATCACAAAGGTGCTGTATCCAGCATAGATGCTTCGCAGGATAATGAATCGAGATTGAGGAGAAGGAAATCATCTGGTTCTACGAATGAGGGTGATCGAACGTCAGCATGGCCTACGGCGGACAAGGGTAGAAAATCCAAACAGGAGCGGATGATCAGGTCAGCTGATGCTGGCGGTCAGGATCAGGTAGTGTAGTCGTCGGCCCCTTCTCCGCCCGACTCCATCTCGACGCCCTCGGGCCAGTAGCCCTCGTTCTGCAGCAGGATGCGGAACTCGCGCACCGTCTGGATGCGATCGCCGCGGTCCGGCCAGGCCGCCCTCAGAGTCAGTTCAGCGATCCATTCCGGATGACCCGCGGCGCGTATCGGCTCTAGTTTCTCCGTCGTCAGAATCGCAGAGGGGGGGATTCGAACAGAGGGAGGAGAGGTGAGAGCCGGGGATCATCAGACCACCAGGAGCAACGCGCTGCAGTTGTCGGTGCTGCCTCGGCTCAGCGCTTCGGACACCCAGGAATCCACCTGAGCCTGAGGTGAGAGCGAGGCGTCTGGCATCCAGATGCCCGATCGGTCGTGCAGCGGACCCCAAACCCCGTCGCAGCAGAGCAGGTACCTATCGCCAGAATTCAACTCGAGTGAGGTGACGGTCGAATCTGGGAGTTCGTCCATGCCAATCGATTTCGTCAGCACGTTGTGGCCGTGAGTGTCAGGAATCTCATGCAGTTCGATGTAACCGCCGCGGTGCATCTCGCCGGTCAGCGAGTTGTCCTCGCTGAGCAACTCGGACGCCGCTGGGTCGGCGCCCAGCCGGTAGCAACGGGTGTCTCCGATATGGATGAGATCGCACCATTCCACCCCACCCCTCCGTTCACTGAAGATGAGCGCCGTCGATGTCGTTCCGACCTTTCGTCCCTCAGCGAGTTCGCGCACCTTGACGTGGCAGGTGCCGACGAGCGTCCGCCATAGCTGCTCCCGGGTCGTCGCGTCGGTGAATGCACCGCCCGAACTCGCTGATCCACCACCCGACCGCCTCGCGACGCGGGCCAGCAGACCTCCGGTCGGCTTCGGCCCCAATGCCTCTCGCAGTCCGTCGAGGAAGGTCTTGGCCGCTATCCTCGATGCGTCCTCGCCACGCTCACCGCCGCCCATGCCATCGCAGATGATGGCAGCCCGGCAGGTCCAGCCGTGCGTCGTCTCCATCTTGAAGCCGCAGACGAAATCCTCGTCTCTGTCGCGCAGACCGACCTCGGACGCTCCGAACATGCCAGCATCTTCGCCTATGAGCACCCGTTCATCGTCGCTCATCATCGCACATCCAAAGCCTCGGCTGCCTCGGCGACAGGTGACCTTCTCTCCGTATAGTCCTCGCGCCGGTCGGATTCAGCCCACAAACCGACGGACGCACACGGTCGTTCAAACGATGATATGCATGTCCTCGGCGCCTTCCGGGAACCCGAGTTCCAGAATCCTAGGCCGGGAACCTGAGAATCATCCCCCCGGCCGCTACAAGATGAACTCGCTCATATCAATTCAAGGAAGGCGACGAGAGGGCTATCAGCGCCCGCCGTAATTCGGCGATTAGTGGCCAATTAACCTGACTCACCTGCGGGCATCTCTGGAGCATTGTCACCCTCTAGTTCAGACCCACAGGAATCCAGACTCAGCCCCAGGTCGTGTAGTCGTCGGAGGACGCGCTCGCAGTGGCGTCCGCGACACCGGCCGGCCAGACCCCCTCGTTCTGCAGCAGGACGCGGAACTGATTGACCGAATCCATGCGCTTCTCGTGCTGAGGCCAGCACGCCCAGAGCACGAAGCCCGCCAGCCAGCCAGGATGCCCGGACTCGCTGAACAGGGCCTCCACCCTCTCTTGGTCGAGGATCATCGGCGGAGTCTCGTTGGTCAGCAGATAGAAGAGGATCTTGCCGAGGCTCCAGACGTCCGTGAACGGCCCCGACACGCCGGCGTCGCGCTCGGGCGCCGTCCAGGTTCCCGAGCCGCCGCGGGTGATGCTGACGTCCTCGCCCGTCGCGACCATCTTGGCCAGACCGAAGTCGATGAGCATCGGGCCGCGCTCGGGGTGCACGATGATGTTGTGCGGCTTCAGGTCGCGGTGGTAGACCGGTGACGGGAGGGAGGCCATGTACTCCAGCGGCTCGCAGATGGCCACCAGGTACTCCGCCACCTTCTCCAGAGGTAATTTCATTCCGCCTTTGGCAAACTGTTCCACCATGTTCTTCAGGTCGCCGCCCTCGATGAACTCCTGCACCAGAACCGCTCGCGATGTGCCCGCCTCGTCGGTGATCTCGCCGTGCCCGAGGTACGAAGGGATGCGGGGGTGCCGGACGATCTGCAGCAGCTCGACCTCGTCGACCAGTTTCCGATTCGACACGGCGAGCGGGTTGAAGCGGTCGTGCGCCAGCTTCCAGATGACGGTCTGACCGGTGGCGTTCTCCGTCGCCCGGAAGACCTGCGCCATCCCCCCTTCGGCGATCAGCTCGGCGACCGAGAACCGCTGCTCGATCGAGCTCTGCGCGGGCGGGGGCTGAGCCGCCATAGTTGGTGGTTGGGCGGGGATCGGTTGAGGGGGCACCATCGTGACCTGAGTGTGCATGGGGGGGGACTGAGCGTATCCATGGTCCGAGGGAGCGGGTGTTGGAACGTGCGCCGACCACGCTGGAGGAAGGTCCGGTGGGGCGGCCGCGGGCTCTTGAATGGAAGATTTCCTCTTCTTCCGCCTGATCACCAGAACGACCAAGGTGACGATGATGAGAGTTGTTATGCAGGCGAAGCCAGCATAGAAGAACACTAGCGAGGAGCTTCCGGACAAGGCGCCAGATTCAGACTCGGCCCCCCTCCCGTGACCCTCCTCGGCGACCGCATCACCACCGGAGTCGACGAGCGGATCGCATCCATCCGGAATGTCGTCATCATCCACATCGATCGAATCGTCGAATCCCTCGCACTGGTCTGAACTGTCGGAGACCCCATCGCCATCGGAGTCGACGAGCGGATCGCATCCATCCGGAATGTCGTAATCATCCACATCGATCGAATCGTCGAATCCCAC
>CAUZSY010000180.1:0-3794 GCA_963582725.1 Candidatus Thalassarchaeaceae archaeon | reverse complement strand
ACGACATGGCAGGCAACAGGAACGGTCGAAGCGATGACTTGGGAGTTGCAGGTGCCATATGTCGTCGAGAGCGCTGCCGGCGTCCAGATGAGCGCAACGGTGGAGGTCAGGATCGGTTCCGAGACCTATGTCGGTGATAGTTCCGGGATGCCGTACCAGGACGATGGCAGAGTGACGATAGATGTCGAGGTGAGCGCTACTGAGATCAGGTCGGGTGACACGATCGAGGCGACCCTGTCGATCAACGCTGTGCTGTTCGAATCACCAGTCGACGACAGCGCCGGCATCAGATTCATCTGGGGTTCAGAAGACAAGGATGGGAAACTGGTGGGGCGTCTACCACTGCTCGATGTGGAGACTGTCAGCGCTTCCATCGGCGATGGAATCGCCTATTTCCCGATCATCCTGCTGTCAGGTCATGCCGAAGACATCTGGTCGCATTCCGAGCATCTCGCAACCTTGCGGAGCAAGGAGTTGACGGAGACGCCTCTCGCCACCAAGACGGAGGGTGGTGTGGAGGTCACCTTCCCATGGAACTTCCCGGACGATGCGGACAGCGGCGATTATCGATTCACTCTGACTCTGACACCACAGCCCGGTCTGACCATCCAGATCAACGCGACCCACTACCTCGACCTCTCCGGCAGCGGTGACGATGCCGGAGTGTGGTATCCTGAGAACGAACCTCTGCGGTCGGGTGGATCAGATCTGGTCGTCAACATCGAGGTCTCTCAGAGCGGCGACGAACTGCACCGAACGACGACGATCAAGTTCGATGGCGCGATGGCGATATGGTTGCGCTGGGGACTCGACAACATAGGCAACGAGAGTCTCGACTCGACATCCTGGTGGCGTGGCATGGCGACCCAGGCGAACACCATCCCCATGCAGGACCGGCACAACCGGCAGGTCGATGAGACCGAGATCCTCGCCCTCGAGCGCCATCTCACAGGGTCGACCTCCGAACTGAAGGACTTCCTGGCCAACGGACTCGCATTGGAAGCGAAAGGCCTGTTGGGCGCCGAACCGATCGATCTCGGCCCGACCTCGGTGCTGTTCGACATGGGAGGAGAGGCTGGTTTCGGCAGCGGCGAGGTCGGTCTGACCATCGAGTCGATGCTCTACACAGAGGCTGACAAGCCGATGCTGCTGGTCCGCGACTTCATCCGCAGTCAGCGCGACGATTACTGGTCATCCGTGATCATTCGCGCAAGCCTCTCGACCGGCATCACCGGCGGCCTGGCAGCCGTCAGGGAGCAGGGGGTCGATGTCAGCCACCTTCGGCTGGGATTCACCGAGCGATTGTCGGTCCATCTCGAGGGAGTCGAAGCCGAATCCGACTTCGTCGTCGAGTTCGTTCCCGCATCGACACCGTTGGAGAGTCCGGCGGTCGGCGCCATACTGACCGCCCTCGCACTGCTCGGCGGTGCTCTGTTGACCGGACGGGTGTCGAGGGGCAGAAAGAGAATCGTCGTGGTCCTCTGGAACGTTCTGGTGGCAACACTGGCCACTGGTGGCTATGTGCTCGGTCTGCAGATGCTGTTCCTGCTCGGTGGTATCGCCGCCCTGCATATCGTCGTCGGCGTGCCGATAGGCGCACTCTCGCCGCGACCAGCCGGACTCGCCCCCTCGGCCAGGATCGCAGCCGCCCTGCCGTTCCCTGAAGAGGATGCGGAGATCGTCGATTGCCCGGTCTGCGGGCAGGCCAATCCTGTGCACAGCTACGAGCGCCCCCTGCGACTGCCCTGCGGCGGTTGTGGTCGGACGCTGCGAATCGACGAATGAAGCGAACCAGTCGGCGGAACTGCAGGTGGACCCGCCTGAGGAGGTCAGTACCGATAGGTTCTGGCGACTCGCTCAGTCCGACAGTCTGCCATGCCTGACCAATTCATCGACCAGCCGGTTGGCATGCTCCAGTTCGCCCTCCGCCTCGGCCCATAGCCGCTTCGCCAGATGTAGCTGGGATGCGAGGTCGCGGGCCCAATCAGTGGCCAGTATCCGGTGCCAACCCAGCTCCTCCAGACGGGCTGTCGAGGGAAGTGTCGCACCGAGCACCGGTCTGACCAGATGTGACAGCGATCTGGCACGACCTTCCAGGTCGAGGCTCGGCCAGCGCACGCGCAACGCATCCAATCCGTACTCGTCGATGCCCGGTATGCTGCTCGGCACGGGGTCTGGCACCTCGGGCAACGGAACGATGCGAACCGAGCCCTCGTCGCGAAGATGGTCTCGCAGACTCGTGTAAACCGGGTCGTAGGTCTGATCGAGCGCCGGATGCAGCCAGTTGCCCGCCACCGACCACGGACGCAGTCGTCGGACTCGCTGGCCACTGGGCGCGATGCATTCGGCGAAGGCTGCTGCGATGGCGACCGGCGACATCCGACCGGTCCGCGGATCGCCGCGATGACCGGTCAGCGCGTTGACCGTGATCGGCGTTATCCGCAGCGACAACGGATCGGTTCCGAGCGGTTGCGGCGCCGATGTCGCATCGCCGTCATCGAGACGGATGGAATCGGTACCCTCAGCCGGCACCCTGGGCAGGAATCGCCGGTTGTACGGCAGGGCTGAATCCACCATCGCCGCTTCGATGTGGGCCAGTCCGATGGTGCCTGAAAGTGTCAGAGGCGCGACCAACGTGGTGGTCCCCGACGAGTCCATTATGGACTCTGCAGCGGCTGCCAGAATCTCACGCAGCAGCGCGAATCCGTCGAGGTCTATGAGTGGCCGCACGGATTCAGCGGAGGGTCCTCGGTTCTAATCCCCTCCGAGTGAACGGACCGATAGCCGGCCATCAGGTATCGAACGGATGACCGATGAGGATGGATTCGCTTCACAGTTGTCGCTGGCTGACGTCGTGACCGCGGACATGGACGAACGCGAAGTGAAAGATAAGCCGGAGCAGGCAGGGCTGAGTTGGTGACGGAAGTTGGAATCCGACCGTAGAATGGAACGTCGGCCGGGAAGTCGGTCCGACGGAACGGGTCACTCGACGATCAGACGCAATTCGTCCCGCTTGTAGATCCATTCGGAATCGAGCGTGCCTCGTCCCTTGTAGTAACGAGCGATGCGGCGAATCTTCGATTCGGTCAGATGCAACTGCCGCTGGTTGTGCAGGTCCTTGCGGTTGCCATCGAGATGATCGATCAGCCGCAACGCCTTTCGCATCATGTTCATCATGTCGTCGGGAAACCGCGGCTCGACACCGTTCTTGGAGAGTATCTGGACAATTCGAACGCCACAGACCTTCCGGACGCTGGGCACGGCGTGCTGATCGCGCAGGATCGTCCCGATGACGGCGGGTGGATTACCCGCCTCATGCAGACTCAGCACCAGCGCCTCGACCGCCTCAGCGTCGGACTCCGACCACTCCGGCAACGAATCGACATGTGGCTTGGAAGAGCCGCTTCCACCTCGACCCTTGGAGTGCATGCGTGCCATTCTTCATCGACTCCGGGCGTGCCGGCGACCTGCTGCCCCTCTTTAACCGCTGCGACGCGCACAGGGCCAGTGCGGGGCCACGTGTCGTGTGAAGCTCAACCAGATCAGAGCCGATGCTGGGATCTGGCCAGACGGCCCGGTGACCCAGACCATTCCCAGGCCGCCGCCGTTGCTCGGGCGCTGCCGATGAGGGTGCCGGAGCGAACCACCAGCAATTCATCACCGATCCGAATGGTCGGGTCCCACTTCTCGACATTGGTTGTGAACAAGTCTCCCTTCCACTCACCACTGTCTGAGATATCGACCACGGGCAGCACCGATGCATCATGCAGTCTCTGAAGACTGGCTTTGGCGAA
>CAUZSY010000179.1:0-3921 GCA_963582725.1 Candidatus Thalassarchaeaceae archaeon | reverse complement strand
ATTGGGACTGCCTAGCCACTTCAGATTCATGGCCTTTCTCCCACCGACGGACTGATGAATGGGGCTCTCCTCGTTCAATTGAACGAGATGGTCGAGGACATCGATGTCGAGCCGAGGAGTGAAGCACTCTTCGGCCGAAGGATACTGCTGGGCATCAGTGGCGGAATAGCTGCTGTGGAAACCGTCAGGCTCGGCCGGGAGTTGCGCAGACACGGAGCGGAACTGCATGTCATCATGACCGAGGCAGCGACCAGGATCATCTCTCCTCTGGCTGTCGAATGGGCGACCCGGACCGCAGTCACTGTCAATTGGACGGCTGACATGCCTCAACTGGGTTCATTCGATGGTGTCCTGCTGGCACCTGCAACTCGGAATCTGCTAGCCAGACATGTCAATGGCATCATGGATTCACCCCTCCTGATGGCACTCACATCCGCCCGTTCTGACGGCACCCCAATTCTCTTCGTGCCCTCGATGCATGACGACTTGTTCGATGACCCCGTCACATCCGAACTTCTCGACCGAGTCGAGTCGCAAGGGGCGTTCAGTATCTGTACTGACAGCCAGGAGGGCAGAAGAAAACAGCCGAACCCTGAAGCTATCGTCGGCAGGCTCTGCCATCTGGTCAACTCGAAAGAACCGGGGCGGTTGCGGGTTGTCGTGACGCTCGGCGGGAACAGGGCACCGATGGATGCGGTCAGGGAGATCAGGAACACCTCTTCTGGAGCGACGGGGTTCGCGATTTCCGACCATCTGTACAGAATGGGGCATCATGTCACCTGCATCGTCGGCACTCACGACCCAGCCATACCCCATCTCGAACATACGATGATATCCGCGACGACTCATTCAGCGATGTCAGATGCCATCATATCAACTGCTGAAGATAGACCTGATGCATGGGTTCTCGCTGCAGCCGTGCTAGATTACCAACCCGTAGAGCAGCCCGACAAGGTAGCCTCTGGCCAACCAGAGCTGACGATTCGATTGGAACCGACAGAGAAGTTGATCGATTCGGTCGTCGCCCTCTCACCGGACTCTATCGTCATCGGTTTCAAACTGGAGGTCGGCGTCGACGACGCCACGCTCGTGCGACGGGGTAGGCGCCAACTGGAGAGGACCGGTGCGAAGGCTGTCATAGCGAACCACCTTCGATCACTCACGGGAGAACTGCCGAGGGCGTTCATAGTGGGAGGGGATGATCACGAACCGTTGGCCGACGTACATGCTGTCGTGCTGGCCATCGAACGAGTGCTCATGGCAACACATTGAAGCGCGGCATGCGGGCGAACAGCGTTGAAGGTGAAGGCTTGGGAGATGGTCCGCGACGCGCCAAGCGGGGTATTCCTGCCAAGGCGGATTTCAACGAATGGTACCCCGCCATCGTGGAGATAGCAGACTTGGTCGACAAACGTTATCCCATCAAAGGCATGGACGTCTGGAGGCCGTACGGCTGGAAAGCGATGCGTAGAATAGACGATCTGACCCACGCGGAGATGGAACGAACCGGTCATGAGGAGGTTCACTTCCCTCTTCTGATACCTGCCGAACTGTTGGCCAAGGAGAACCGACTGGTCGCCCGTCTGAAGGCGGCTCGTGAAGCCGATACGGACCCATCTGAACTGCGGACCGACGAGGGATCCGGGGGCTTCGTATCAGAGGTCTACTGGGTCCGTCAGGCAGGCGACAATGAACTCGATGCACCGATGTTCCTGCGACCTACATCTGAGACAGCGATGTACACGATGTTCCCGCTATGGGTGAGGAGCCATGCAGACCTCCCCCTGAAGGTATATCAGATGGTCAACACGTTCCGTTACGAGACCAAGCAGACCCGGTCATTCATCAGAGTCAGGGAGATTCACTTCTTCGAAGCACATACCGCACATGTCGATGAGGCTGATGCGACCAGACAGATCGATGAGGACCTCGGCATCGTCGGTCGAATCATGCACGATCTGTGTCTACCCGTCTTGTTTTCCAAACGACCGGTCTGGGATACCTTCCCGGGTGCATGGTACACCATCGGGATAGATGTCGTCATGCCGAACGGCCGTACATTGCAGGTCGCATCCTGCCATCACTACAGAGATCAATGGGCTGAGGCTTTCGATCTGACATACGAAGACATGGAGGGAGAGAACAGGTACTGCCACCAGACCACGTACGGCATGTCTGAGAGGTTGCTCGGAGCAGTGGTCGGCATCCATGGCGATGATTCAGGTCTGATCTTCCCGCCTTCCGTAGCACCATATCAAGTGGTCATCGTACCGATCGCCAGCCACCAGGACGGAACCGTCGACAGCACCGCATCCGATGTCGCTGACCGGCTCAGGGAGAACGGCCTGCGCGTCCACATTGATGGGCGGGACCTGCGACCTGGCTCGAAGTACTACGATTGGGAGATTCGAGGCGTCCCGCTCAGGCTCGACATAGGCCCGAGGGATGTTCGTGCTGGCACCGCATCCGCTGCCCGGCGGACCGGTGGCAGATCAGAACTCCCTATCGAGGACATCGTCACGGCTGTCCGATCTGAATTGTCAGAAGTCGCGGCTGAACTGAGACGACGGGCCGCCGAACACCACGATTCTTCAATCCGTTCCTTGGACGATATCTCTGCCGTATCAGATGACGGAATCATCCTCGAGGTCGCCTTCGATAGCAACGATACAGATGCTGAAGGGTTGGAGAGATCAACCGGCATGACTCTGCTGGGAGAGGCCGTCAAACCATTCGACGAAGCACGCCCCTGCATAGTGACCGGCAGACCGACCACCCGAAGACAGCATCTGGCCAAGATGTACTGATGATTCTGTTCGACTCTTCATCCTGAACGTCTTCGTACTCCGATCAGGGTGAGTAGGGATCCACCGGCTATGATCAGGTAGTCCAGGACGCCGAACGATCCAGTCTCACTCCAGCCCCATGCAGAATTCATCCTGTGAATGTCCAAGATGTTCAATTTCATTCGGCTGGCTGTGCATTCCGGGTCGGGACAGGTGCCGATGATCAAACCAATCCCTGCCAACACATTGAACAGATCGAACAACAAGACGAGTGACCCGAGTGCGATGAGCCAATTCCGCCTCTGGCCGACGCTACTAACTATGGGCGCTGGTGGGCTTAGATGGCTGGCCAGATCAGGATCTTCTACGATCAGTTCCACCGATGTGAGTTCAATGACATCCGACCGGATCTCATCGACATCATCGATGA
The DNA here is from genome assembly GCA_963582725.1 of Candidatus Thalassarchaeaceae archaeon. GTDB lineage: Archaea > Thermoplasmatota > Poseidoniia > Poseidoniales > Thalassarchaeaceae > CAUZSY01. The sequence goes on along the minus strand of CAUZSY010000179.1, from coordinate 705 downwards.
TCGGTTCATCTCCGATGACATCCCGAACCGAATCGCCGTATATTCGGATAGCCAAACTGCGCAGGACCGGATCCGATTCAATCTCCTTCAGTTCGTCGGCTGAGAGCCGGCCATCGAGCAGATCGAGGAGCCGCTCGCTGTCAGTCATGCCATCTCCGACGCGGCGATTGGACCGGCCTTCAAGAACTCATTGACGAGGAGGCCGTGCGAGATTCAGACAGTAGTGCCATCACGTCGAAGGATGGCTCGCTTCGCAGCGGCCATTAGATGGCTAGCGGTCAAGCCATATTCCGACAGCAATTCAGCCGGCTGCCCGGATTGCCCGAATCGATCGACCACACCCACCATCTCCAGCGGAACTGGCGTGTTGGAAGCCAGCGCCTCTGCCACAGCACCACCCAACCCACCGATGACGCTGTGGTCCTCCGCGGTGACCAAGCAACCGCAGTGACCCGCTATCTCATCCAGACGGGCGAGGTCTAGTGGTTTGATGGTGTGCGCATCGACGACCGTGGCATTAATGCCGAGGTCAGCCAAGGCGTCCGCCGCATCCAGTGCTTCTTCGACCATCACTCCACAAGCGATTATCCCGACGTCAGGACCCGAACGCAATGTCGAGAACTCGCCGATCCTGAGGTCTTCCACAGAAGTCTCATCGTAAATCCTGCGGGTCTTGTTTCGCACGGTTCTGGTGTAGGAACATTC
>CAUZSY010000178.1:0-3933 GCA_963582725.1 Candidatus Thalassarchaeaceae archaeon | reverse complement strand
TGCCGATGGCGAACGCGTTACCGAGCGCTTCGTAGAACTCCGGTCTGCAGTCTGGATAGATGGCGTGGTCGCCGGAATGGACGCCGAGAGCCACGATCACGTCACAGTCGTCTCGAAGCGACATCGACAGAGCGTGGCCGTACAGGATGGAGGCGAAGATGGCATTGCGGTTCGGTACGACCGTCTGTTTCATCTGCGGCTCGGAATAGTGGCCTTCGGGCACCTCGACGGATGCGTCGGTCAGTCCTGAGTGGAAGGATGACATAACCGAAGTCAGGTCGACGACCTGATGCTCGACATGGTACCCGTTACGAGATAGATAGCCGAGGTTTTCCTCTGCCCGTTGCAACTCTATCTTGTGCTTCTGGCCATAGTCGTAGGAGATCGCATTCACTTCGTAACCCTGCATGAGAAGTCGGATCAAGAGCGCAGTCGAGTCCATCCCCCCGGAGAACGCCATCACCGCGACCTTTCTAGCCATCAGTCGACACCCATCCACTTCTGAGTCTGAAGCGACAGGCACCAATCCGGATTCCGCTTCACCAGTTCGAAGGTCTGGCGAAAGTTCCTGCCATTCCAAGCGACATCCTTCGACTCGTCGTAACAGGGTTGGACGAATTGGTGCTTGAAGCCTTTCTTGAAATCGTCATACATGCCGAGATCCTGACCTACCCAGACGACCTTCAGTTCGTCACCCGTCAATTGACGCAGTTTGATGTTAGGATACATCTGATCCTTCGGGGATACACAGATCCAGTCGAGCTTGTCTGCGGGAAGTTCGATCGTTCCATTGGTCTCGATCGCCAACTCATAACCCATCGGCCTGAGCACCTCACCTAGAGTGGCGATATCCTGCAGGCCGGGCTCGCCTCCGGTCAACACGATGCGGTCGCACTGCCAGGGTTGAATCTCTCGAATGATCTGACGAAGAGTGAGGTCAGTCCACTCATCGAACTCGGTGTCGCACCACGAGCAGGCGAGGTTGCATCCCCCGAACCTGATGAAGATGGAAGGTACGCCTGCGTAGTATCCTTCCCCTTGTATGGAGTGGAAGATCTCAACCACCGGGAACACCTGATCGAGGGGGTCTTCCACCTTCGGGCTCTGAGCCGGGATGATCGACTCATCGATGAGCTGCACGAGCTGCAGAGAGACCGGTTCAGGTGTGTCGTCGGCCATCCGTTCACCTCAACTCTGCAATGGCGCGCTGCGGATCAGTTGCATCAGTTCGGTCCTCGCCTCCGACCGGTCGAAGAAGACGCCGCGCATGGCGCTGGTCGTCATCACCGCGTTCTGTTTGCGGACGCCACGACACTGCATGCAGCCGTGCGCGGCTTCGATGACGACCGCACAGCCCAGCGGTACGAGATGAGTCTCGATGTCATCGGCGATGTCCTTCGTGATGCGCTCCTGATTCTGTAGTCGACGAGCGTGCATATCGACGATTCGAGCCAGTTTGCTGATCCCGACGATCCGCTCTGTCGGGATGTAGGCGATGTGAGCCCGACCAGTGAACGGCTGCAGGTGATGCTCACAGGTGCTGTGGAATTCGATATCGCGCAACAGCACGATACCGTCGTACCCCTCAGCGTTGAAGGTCGAAGATAGAACCTCGCTCGGTTGCTGACGATACCCAGAGAACACCTCAGACCACGAACGGATGACCCGCTCAGGCGTCCGTTCGAGCCCTTCCCTGTCACAGCCTTCTCCCTCAAGATAGGCGAGCAGTGTCCGAACCGCTGATTCCGCTTCACCAGTGCTGACCATTCACTCACCCCCGAGCCGACCGTGCCGAGCATCTATCGAGTCCAGTTGGTCTAGCAGTTTTCGGCAGGCTGTGCGGACGGCGTCGGCCAGCGATACGAACTTCTTCTCGTCGCCGACATGAGACCGCAGATCGCTGAGAAGTTCCGAGGGCATGTCGAGACTTATCTTGGGCATGTCATATCGGTAAGGGTGGGGTAATATCAAGGTATTCATCTGGTAATACGGGGGGGTCGGCCGATGTTCAGTGGCCCCCCGGAGAAAGGACTTGTCGAGGCGTCGGTCGTCGGTTGAATGGGACCTCGGCGGTCGGCTGGAACGAATGGTGGTTGGCGGTCATCAGTTGCACCGTTGGTTCGTCAAGATATCGATTCCACCAGATCCTCTCGATTGAACTGTCTGCTGGCCCAGATGACGGCGAACAGCGCGTAAGCGAGACTGGACACTGACCAGGCTATGATGTGCAGTGGTTCATGGATCCCCACGAGGGCTTCACGCATTCCGAGACAGACATTGAATATCGGCAGCACGAACCACCACAATTCGATACCTTCCAGATTGACGAACTGGCTGAACAGGGTCGGTCCGAGGAACAGTAGTATCATCGGCGCGAGGATCGATCCCGCCTCCTTCACAGACTTCGCTCGGATCGCTACCGCAAGTTCGATGGCGACGGTGAATATCGCGAACAGCAGCACGCTGGCGATGAACAGCAGCCAGCCGGTGACCGACACCTCAGGCATCGTCAGGAAGCCCGACGCCAGGAATTCGATGGCGATGAGCAGTCCGGTGATCTGCAGAAGCACGCTGATCATCGCGATGACGGCTACCGCCATCCATTTGCCGAACAACAGATCGACGCGTCGTACAGGTGTCGTGAGCAATGCTTCCAAGGTTCCCCGTTCCCGCTCGCCGGCGGTCATGTCGATGGATGGCTGGATGGCTGAGGTGGCTGTCCAGAGCGCTACCACTAGTGGCACGATCATCGAGAAGCCGAAAGCGGCCCGCTCGCCTGCGCTGGCGACGTCGGCTGAAGTCTGATCGCCATCCCAGTGGACCGGGTCGAGCACCTCCTGCCGCGTCAGGTCGTGTGCCTCCAGAGTCGTGTTGATGATGTCCTGTTCCCATGCGAGGACCGCTGTCAGAGTTCGCTGTCTCGCTTCACGCGAGAACTCCAGGGTCGTGTCACTGATGATCGCGTAGTCCCACGATTCGGAGGCGTTGTTGTCGGTTGCTCGCAGCCGGAGGATGCATTCGAATTCACCACTCTGCACCGCCGTCCTGAGGTTCCCCACGCCACTGGCATCCGACAGGTTCTGGGTTGCATCCAGTTGCAGTGTGCCGACCGAGTATCGCATGCCTTGTTCGGTGAGTTCGAAGATCAGATCCTCGGGTGGCTGTACTCCGCCGACGGTCTCGATTCGAACCGACAGGTCTGCGTCATCCAGCTCCGCCGCTTCGCCTTGCAGGAAGACCGGCAAGGCGATGAAGATCAGAGGGAACAAGAGCAGCGGCACCAGAACCACCGCGAGCAGGGTCCGCCAGTCCCGGACGAAATCGACCAGTTCCTTGCCGGCGATGGTCGAGATGACCGAGAGGCGGCTCGGTGAGGCGCCGATGCCGGAAGGCCTCGCGTTCACTCCTGTTCACCCCCGAGGGTTCCGTTGAGCGTTTCGTCGTCGACCGTCGGCTCCGGCTTCCGAGTCATTCGAGCTAGCCTGTCCGACCACCAGCGGGACAGTCCCCGTTCGTCGTCTGCCGACTCCATCCTCGCATCATCCGCGGTCAGCACGATGTAGGCGTCCTCCAACGACGATGTATCGGTCTCGGCCATCAGGCCCTCCGGCGTGCCGGACGCCCTCAAGGTGCCATTGTGGATTATCACTATCCTGTCACAGACCCGCTCGGCCTCGGCTAGATGATGGGTGCTGTAGATGACGCTGCCACCCTCGTCACCGAGTTGTCGAACAAGCCTTCTGACCATTCTGGCACTAGTCACATCGAGACCAGAGGTCGGCTCGTCGAGCAGCAGCACGTCGGGTCCATGGACAAGGGCTCTGATGATGGCGGTCTTCTGCCGCATGCCGCGACTGAAGCCTCTGGTGACTCTGTGCAGACTCGATTCGAAATCCAATGCCCTGGCGAACCTCTCGGTTCGCGTCCAAGCAC
>CAUZSY010000177.1:0-3953 GCA_963582725.1 Candidatus Thalassarchaeaceae archaeon | reverse complement strand
GACCAGCGACCGGAACGACACATATTCTGGCGGGCCTTTGACAGTGACGGCGAAGGTGACCGGGATGGAGTTGGGGGCGCAGAGACTCGTGGGCATATTCCTGCTGTCGACGCTGCACGGGGTCGATGACAGTCCGACAGATCACGGCTGGACAATCCTCTCGGACGGCAGCGGTGGCAAGGGCAACTATGTCGAACAGCGCGCCTTCAACGCCGAAGAAGGGGTCGAGGTGACCTGGACGCTGAGAGCGCCGTCGGCGGAAGGCCAGCATCAACTGCACGTGGCGGTCCATCACGGCGGCGACAACACCGCTCACATCGGTCAGTCAATGGCTCCTCTGAACATCTCGGTCGGACCGATTCCAGAGAATCTTCCACAGATCGCGGAATCATGGGAGCCGGTCAGCGTCCGCGGCCTCGGTGCGGAGACGACGCTCGATCTGCCGGTGGTCAACGCCACCACGGTCACCGTCGAATGGCGGCTGAGCGGCGGTCCGACCCAGACCGTCACGGCGACTTCGGTTGCCGATGACTGGACTGCCACGCTGCCGGCCGCGGTCGGTCCCTCCAGCATCGATTACCGCGTCGTCATGGAGAACGACGACTTCAGCGAGGCGACTCCTTGGATGGAACTGGTAGCGGAGGAGCCGACCTTCGCCCCGAATATCCTCGCGGTGCGCATTCAGGCTCTGGCCCTCACCCTCGTCACCGCAGCACTGGTGATCTCCTTCACCCGGAGACTGTCGCGGGGTTCCTCCACCACAACGAAGGATCGCGCCTTGCCACCTCCTGGTGCCGCTCTCCCACCGTCGGGCGCTGGTCTGATGCCAGCGGCTGCCGCATCACCTCCAAGCGACCCCGACACCTCTGCCGCAGCCACCGCTGGTGGCCTCCAGATGGACGATCCGAGGCGGCCGGCCGGCGGGACCGATGAGCGTTGGCTACACTACGGTCAGGGACTGGCATCGAAGCAAGGGGGGCCATGAGTCATGGTCAGCGCTGCCATCTTCCATACCGTCGCGACCGAGTTGGTCATCGGCTCGTACGCGGTCGCCACCTTCGGCGCGCTGGTCCGGACGCTAGCCGTTCTGGTTCCGGCCGTCGACGCGCGGCTCAACGACGCCTGGCGCAGCACGCTGGATGGCGCTGCGCTGCTCGGCGCGCTGCTCGGCACCGCCATGGTGCCGGCCGCCATCATCACCGGCACGCTGTCCGCGCCGTCGAATCTAGCATCGCCGCTGCTGGTCAACAAGATGATGCTCAGCGGGCTCGCCCTCGGCCTCTGGATCGGTTTCATCCACGGCCGCTGGACGCGAGGTCCGGCGCTCTGGGACCAAAAGGGTCTGGCGCTGCTGCATGGGGGAGTCGCCTTCGCGGGATTCCAGACTATCATACTGATCGCGTCGCTCGGCGGCCTGTTCGGCCGCGGCGAGACGGTGCTCGACCTGATGCCGTTCATCCCGCATCTCGATGGCGCATCGACGCTCGGCACCGCGACCAGCCTGCTGCTGCTCGTCGTCGCCGTCGCCGCCCTCGTCGTCGTTCTAGTATTCCAGCCGAAACCCGATACTCCTCCGGCCTCGGATTGAGCCAATCAGAGCTCTAGGCCGTCGGGCGATACCGTGAAGGTCCGCGGGTCTGGTTGGCGACGAGATGCAAACCTCCCAACGCCTCGGTTTTCTCAGCCGATTCGCCGTTCTGCTCGCGCTGTTGTTGCTGCTCGGCCTCTTCGGGACCACTCCGCCTTCTGCACCACTCATTGATTCCACCACGAAGGACGGCGGGTGGGATGACGCATTCGATGACCTGACGGCAGCGCAGCGAGGCGCTCTTGAGGAGACCGCCGCGACCGCCGGAGTCGGCGGCCGGACCGTTGGGCGGGCGGACCATGAGCAGTTAGGCTGGGAGTGGGCTGAGCGCGCCGGCGGCTCCTCCTTCGAGTACGGAAGAGGCATCGCCGTCGACTCGTCAGGCAACGCCTATGTCACCGGCTATTTCGAAGGATCATCGGCCAACTTCGGCAGCACCACGCTCAGCAATTCAGATCCCACTCACAGTGACGTGTTCGTCGCCAAGCTCGACTCGAGCGGAAACTGGCTGTGGGCGAAGCGTACAGGCAGCTCCGCCGACTCCGACCACGGACACGGCATCGCCGTCGACTCGTCCGGCAACGTCTACCTCACCGGGGACTTCCAAGAATCATCGACCATCGGCACTGCTGGTGGCAGTACCACGCTCAGCAGTTCAGGTGGTTATGACGTGTTCGTCGTCAAGCTCGACTCCAACGGGAACTGGCTCTGGGCGAAGCGTGCTGGTGGCTCCGGGGACGACCAGGGATACGGAATCGCAGTCGATTTGTCCGGCAATGCATATGTCACCGGCACTTTCACCGGATCACCGGCCGACTTCGGCAACACCACGCTTAGCAGTGTTAACTCGATGAGTGGCCCGGGAGGCTCCCCTGATGTGTTCGTCGCCAAGCTCGACTCGAGCGGGAACTGGCTGTGGGCGGAGCGCGCCGGCGGCCCCTCCGCCGACACCGGATTCGGTATCGCCGTCGACTCGTCCGACAACACCTACGTCACCGGCATTTTCACTGCATCATTGCATACCAATCCAGCCGACTTCGGCAACACCACTCTTCTCAGCAGTTCAGGTTCCTCTGACGTGTTCGTCGCCAAGCTCGACTCGAGCGGGGACTGGCTGTGGGCGAAGCGCGCGGGCGGCTCCACCGACTCCAACGTAGGAATCGGCATCGCAGTCGATTCCTCCTTCAATGCATATGTCACCGGCTATTTCACTGGATCATCGGCCGACTTCGGCAACACAACGCTCAACAGTTCAGGTTCCTCTGACGTGTTTGTCGCCAAGCTCGACTCGAGCGGGGACTGGCTGTGGGCGAAGCGCGCAGGTGGCGCCGCCGTAGACGATGGATCCGGCATCGCCGTCGACTCGTCAGGCAATGCCTATCTCACTGGCGGATTCTTTGGATCTTCGGCGGACTTCGGCAACACCACGCTCAGCAAATCAAATTCCAGTCGCAGTGACGTGTTCGTCGCCAAGCTCGACTCGAGCGGGGACTGGCTGTGGGCGAAGCGCGCGGGCGGCTCCGTGAACGACCTTGGATACGGAATCGCCGTCGATTCGTCCGGCAATGCATACGTCATCGGCTATTTCCAAGGATTATTGGCCGACTTCGGCAGCACCACGCTCAATAGTTCATGGGATGTTCACCAAGACGTGTTCGTCGCCAAGATGTCCAAGGATTCTGATGGCGATGGTGTCCCTGACAGTTCAGACCAGTGCGAGGGATTCGACGATTCGATCGATGTAGATGGTGATGGCATTCCGGATGGGTGCGACCCGTTCGTCGATTCCGATGGCGATGGCGTCCCAGACAGTACAGACCAGTGCGAGGGATTCGACGATTCGATCGATGTAGATGGTGATGGCATTCCGGATGGGTGCGATCCGCTCATCGATTCCGATGGCGATGGTGTCCCTGACAGTTCAGACCAGTGCGAGGGATTCGACGATTCGATCGATGTAGATGGTGATGGCATTCCGGATGGATGCGATCCCTTCGTCGATTCCGATGGCGATGGCGTCGTGGATAGTGCAGATGCATGTCCAAACAGCGAGGTTGGAGAGCGGGTCGATGCGAACGGCTGCTCCATCGAGGTCGTATCCGAGCCCGACATTGGCGGCGATGGGACCTTCGAGACAAGCGACGACGGCGGCTGGTTCGACTGGCTCGAATGGCCCGACCTCGACTGGCCGAGTTTCGGTGGTGGTGACGGCGGTGGAGATGGCGGGGCGACCCCGGACGAACCGGTCGACATCGACATCCCACTCATCCGCGACATCGACATCCTCGACGCGTTCGCCGACTTCCTCGCCAATCTCGGCGTCGGCGGCGTACCGCTCGTGCCGCCAATCGTCCTGCTAGCGATA
>CAUZSY010000176.1:0-4019 GCA_963582725.1 Candidatus Thalassarchaeaceae archaeon | reverse complement strand
CCGAGTGGGGCATCCACTACGCGACGATGGAGCGCGACCATTCGATTCCAGCCGCCGTCGTCGACGCCTACAAACTCGGTCTGAACTCCGAAGGCATCCGGGTCGAAGGCGTCAAGGAACTGGTCAACGGCAGGGGCGAGTTGACCGTCACCGCGCACGGTGCAGCCGTCCATCTGGTCGAGATGTCACGACTCGATGCCAGCGTGCTCGACACGCTGCCGCCGATGGACCCGCGCTTCTCGCTCGACAATGAGGTCGACGACCTGCTCAAGGAACTGATGAAGGAGCGACAGTCGAACAGCGGCGACCTGATGTTCGGCTGACCGGTGGGTTCATCGGTCCCATATCCGGCTTTACCAGCATGCGCCAACCGCTGGTCTGCGTCGTGTTCGTGCTGCTGCTCGGCTCGCTGCTACCCTCGTATCAGATGCAGGTCGAGGCGGCCGAGACCGGCGTGACGGTCGTCGAAGTGGACGGATCGTTCTGGTGCACGCCGGTCGGCCGAGGCCCGTTCCCAGGCGTCCTGTACAATCACGGCGGCCTCGGCAATCAGGTCGGCGGCGACCTCGAAGGAACCTGCCGAGCCCTCGCGGAAGAGGGCTATCTCGCCTATTCGAGGTACCGCGAGGACCCGAACGGCAAGCTCCTGATCGATCATCTGAACGAGGTGATAGGCTCCTTCGACGAACTGCTGAACGCCACCGACGTCGATCCGAACAGGATGGCCATCACCGGCTTCTCGCGCGGCGGTCTGCTGACCCTCGCCGCAGCCAAGGCGCGCGCCGCCGGCATCGATGCGGTGGTGCTGATGGCGCCGGCACCCGGCAACGGCATGCTCGGCAACGTGCTGAACGACGTCAGCCCGATCGCCGCGCCGGTGCTGACGCTGGTGGCCGACAACGACGTCTACCAGTCGAATCACACCGGCCTCGCCGACTGGGTGAACCGGTCACTCGCGGGGGCTGGAAAGGATTCGACGCTGATCCAGCATCCGGCCTACCCTAACTCGACCTGTGGCGATTGTGACGGCCATGAGATGTTCTGGGTGGTCGATGACGAGTTCACGGACTACTGGGATGATGTCATCGCTTTCCTCGCGCCACTGCTCGCCGACGGGAGCTCCATGCCGAACCCCGACCCACCCGACTGCTCGACCTCCGACGACCCCTCTGGCGTCGCCCCGACGATCGAGGTGCTGATCCTGCATCCGCGCAGCGAAGCCGAGCATCTGCAGCAGATGATCGACAACGGCAAGGCGCTCGGGCAGACCACCATGCAGGGAATCCTCGACGCACAGTTCCAATGTCTCAACAGGATTTACCAGAACAGCGGCCTTGGGGTGAAATTCAACGTCGCCGGGTGGCAGAGCATAGACTGGTCCGATCTGGACGCCGACCAGTGGAAGAAGCAGGTGAGCCTAGCGATGATGAACTCCGAGATGGGCAGCAGCACCTACGCGCCGTACATCGAGCGAATCGAGACGCTGCGCAACGCAAGTCAGGCTGACATCGTCATCTACTGGCGCGAACCGAACGACGATGGCCCCTCATCGAACGGAGCCGGCAGCATCGGCGGCGGCGCCGACGAAGCGTATGTCCACCTGACCTACTACGGCATGAAGCCGCGGCTGCTGGCGCATGAGATCGGCCATCTGCTGAGCGGCGAGCACGGCGACGGCATGCAGGGCGGCACGCAGTACTCGCTGAACGGTGATTCCGGCGCCGAGCGAGAGTACCGCACCATCATGACCGTCGCCGAGACGCTCGGACTGCAGACCTACCGCTACGTATGGGCCTTCTCCGACCAGAACGCGACGCTGTCGGGCAACATCTCGTGCGGCATGAACGACATCGACCTGTGCTCGTTCGCGACCAGCGTGCCGCGTGGCAACGCGACGAGCGACGCGGTCAGCGGCATCAGGCCGATGATCCCGGTCGTCGCCTCGTTCCGCGGCGACGCCTTCCAGCCGCCTGATGGCAACGGCACAGGCAACGGCACAGGCAACGGCACAGGCAACGGCACCGGGTTGGGGAATGGCACGGGGAATGGCACGGGGAATGGCACGGGCAATGGCACCGGTTCTGGCGATGGTACAGGCGACGGCACGGGTGACGGCACAGGCAGCGGGACTGGCACGGGCGGCACCGAAGACACGGGTGCGGGGGATGGCACAGGCGATGACGCCGGCTCCGATTCGACCGACCCGAACGATCCGGCCGAGAACAACACCCAGGGCTGTACTCAGGGTGAACGCCGCCCCGCTTCGGACGGCTGCAACACCTGCACTTGCCAGGCGGACGGCACATGGGCCTGCACCGAGATGGGCTGCGTCGACGAGGAACCGAGCGGCCTGATACCCGGCTTCGGCGCAGTCTTTCCTCTGATATCGCTGCTCGGCGCGGCTCTCCTCAGTCGCCGGCGACGGCGGTGACAGAGGTCACAGAAGTCACAACGAGCGGTTCAATCGATGAGGGTGGAAGCGATTCCCCTCACCTTTCTGAACATGTTCAGGAATCCGTTCGCTCGACTCGGCGTCAGCGCTCCGGCGACGCCCATGTCCTTGACGAAATCGGGCGAGAAGTCGACAACCTCAGCCGGTCTCAGGCCGTTCAGAGCGACCGTCGTTATCGAGATCAGACCTTGGACGATCTGCGCGTCCGAGGCGCCGCGAAGGTGGAATCTGCCGTCATCGTCGAGACCGGCGGCGACGTGCGCTTCCGATTGGCAGCCGAGCACGCGGCTCGCTTCGGTCCACTCCGATTCGGGTAGGAGTTCGAGGCGGTCGGCCCATTCGTAGAGCAGTTCGTAGCGGTCGAGAGGGGTGTCCATGTCGGCGAATTCGTCGACTATCTCCTGCAACGCGGCCGGCCAACCGTCCACTTCCGACTCGTCATCTGCCCCTCCTCCTGCCTCACCGGCGCTGGGAGCGTCCTTTGAGTGGTCAGGCGCCGCGTCGTGGACCTGATCCAACTTCCGGTTCTGGATGACGAACAGCAGACCGTCGTCGTTCTCCTCGATCTCGGGCGGTGGCATGTTCAGGCGCTTCAGCAGCGCCGGCACGTCTTGACGCGCCTCGAGGTCGTCGGCGAGCATGTGGATGACGCAGCCGGTCGGCAGTTCGCCGAGGGCGCTACGGATCGTCTTGACCGGGAACGGGCAGCGCATCCCCCGCACATCGACCACACGTACTTCCTCGGTCATCGAGCAGCCCTCGCCCGGAGTCCCGATTTCAACCCTCCGCGGCACTCCGCACCTTCGCATCTCTGCGATGGGGAATCTGACCAGCGAAGGCGAGTAAAACCCCTGTGGTTAACTTGAATCTGTATGATCGTGTGGCCCCACCAGACACCGGAATGGCGCGGCTCACAATTATCAACCGGCCGAGCAGCGAGTAGGGTGCGGGCGAGCGGCGGTGCAGAAGCGAGAGTCGGTGAAACATCGGTGAAGGGTATGAGAAGCAGCCTCGGGTGAGCAGAGTGACGGAGTCGAATCTCATCGAATGGTTCGCCGATGTCGGCAAGCAGGACGCCGCGACGGTCGGCGGCAAGGGAGCGTCGTTGGGCGAGATGCACCGGCATCTGTCGGGCGCCGGGGTGCGCATCCCGAACGGCTTCTGCGTCACCACCGCGGCCTACCGCGTCTTCGTAGACGCCATCGTCGATCCGTCAACATGGGACAACGTCGTCGAGCCGGAGGGAACGGCCGAAGTGCGTTCCGCCGCCATCGCAGCGACGACGCTGGCCGATGCGCTGAAGGCGGTGCTGGAGGGGGCAGACTCCTCCGATCACCTGGACTTGCATGGCCGGGCGGCGCTGGCTCGTGCGTTGGTCGAGCAGACCCCCGTGCCCGACGTCATCCGCTCAGCCATCATCGCTTCGTACGGGACGCTGTGCGACGAGTACGGGGCCGGCACCGATGTCGCGGTCCGCTCCTCGGCGACGACCGAGGACTCCGTCGAGGCGTCGTTCGCCGGCCAGTACGAATCGTTCCTGAACATCAGCGGCGAGCGCTCGGTCATC
>CAUZSY010000175.1:0-4134 GCA_963582725.1 Candidatus Thalassarchaeaceae archaeon | reverse complement strand
TCTGGCTCCGCTGCCGCGATCGGTACGGGTGCGCATCCGTGATGTGACGGCGAGGTTGCAGGTGAAGTCAGTAATCGAGGTCGGCGCCGGCATCGGTCATCTCTCCGCCTGGCTGTTCGACCATTGGTTGACTGAGGCAGGGTCGATGCCCGACGGTTACACGATGGTCGAGCGCGGTGGCCGCTTCTCGATCGTCCTGCAGCGACTCATCGAACGGCACGACGCCGCTGCATGGGCCCGTGTCATCGCGGGCGACTGGCAGGCGCTGGCAGCGGCGAGCCTCTCGGCCGTCGATGGAGACGAATCGGAATCGCCGGTCGATCCGATTCCACCGGCCGACCTGATCATCGTGCACGGCGAGTCGGACGGATTGGTCGGCGACATCGAGGCGGCGCTGCCGATGCTGCGACCGGGCGGTCTCCTGCTGACACCGGAGCCGCTGGTGCCGACGGCTGACGTGGGTATGCCGGAACCGGATGGGGAACTGACGACCGGTCAGGTGCAGGTGCGTGAATTCAACGCGTGGATCGCCTTGGTTCGCGCTGCCGAGACGAGTCATTCGGTCGGATTCGTCGAATGCACCGGCGGCACGCTGGTCGCGTTCAGACGACCGCCGAGCGGTCGGCCGACCTCGTGACTCCTACGGCTGCTCGAAGCCTTCAGCAGTCGTTCGTCGGGCTCGGCTTCCAGCATCGTCGTCCTGAACGGCTGCGTGGTGCGCTGAACTGGCGCGAGGCCGAACTTCTCATCTGGGTCGGGTGAAGTGCTCTCCGAAACTACAGACTCAGGTCCTGAGAGGGCGGTGGAGATGTTGAGGTCAGCTTGGTCAGCGGTGGTTGAAGAGAGCGCAGCGGTTACGGGTGAGGAAGATGCTGCGGCGGCTCCGGAGGCGTTGTCGACCAGCCGGTCGGCCCGCAGCCGCCCGTAGCCGGCATGGTCGTCGTGATCGGTCTGAGCCCCGAGCGGCTCAGAGGTGTCCTCGATCCATGTCTTGACCTGCTCTATCGATTCCAGCCCGCCGTCCGTTCCGTCGTGCTTCATCTCGGGCGCCGCCTGCAGCATCAGCGCGACGGCGGCCGTCACGTAGACGGTGGCGTCGCTGGTGCCTGACGACCATCCCCACCAGGCGCCGGCCGGCGAGCCGGTGCCGCTGGCGATCAGGATCGGCACCTCGTGACCCGGAGCGACCAACTCCGGCTTCTGGTCGGGAGCGCTCCTCGGCAGCATCGGAGGGAACAGACGGCCGTTGTTGTCGCCACGGCTGCTGCCGGCCCACATCGTGCCGCCGCGGGTCGCACCGCCGACACAGATGACATCCTCTACCGAACCCGGTGATTCGACGTCGCCGTCGTCGTCCTGTCCGTCGTTGCCGGCCGCGGCGACGATGTAGACGCCCGCGTCGAGGGCGTCCTGCACCGACTGTTCGAGCGCGTCGGTGGAAGCGCCGAGGAAGCTGAAGCCGGCGGCGCCGCCGAGGCTCAGCGAGACGATGTCCGAACCACTCGTGACGCACCAGTCGACGGCCGCCGCAATGATATCGTCCTCGCCCTGGCCGTCGTCGTTCATCGCCTTGGCGACCAGCAGGTCGATTCCCTTCGCGTGGCCGTTCAGACCGCCGTCCGCGACGAGGATACCGACCATCGAAGTGCCATGCCCCTCATCGTCGTACGGTGCCGCCAGCTCGTTGACGAAGTCGTGCCAGTCGGCGATGTCGAGGGAGGCGAGATCGGGATGGCTCAGGTCGACGCCGGAGTCGACGATGCAGACGCTCACTCCATCGCCGTCCAGGCCGCCGACCGCGTTGAAACCGGTGAGCTCCGCGTGCTGCACCGACCAGGCGGTCAACATCGGGTCGGGTCCACCGACCTCGATGCCCCGGCTGGTCGCGAGGAAGCCGACCGCCAGCACCAGCACGGCGAGCATCAGCAGCAGCACCGAGACGATGCCCATCACCATCGGCCAAGCATCTTCGCGGTCGCCGAGCCGGCGCAGCATCTCGCCGCCGGTCGTGCTGCCGGGCAGGTGAGCGGGGACGGGGGTGTCGGGAGGCACAGCGGTGGAGCGGGGCAGGTGGGCGGGAACTGGCGCATAAGGACCGCCAGTGGCCGCAGTCTCGTCCGGTCGAGCAGCATCGGGTCCGACCATGGCTGCATGCGCCACCACGGCATCGCTTCAACCCTGCACCACACAGCGTCAGGTTCGTGGGATGTTGTCTGTGATCTCGGTCAGGCCGTCGAGCAGGCGACGGCACTCCTCCTCGTCAGAGTAGATGTACAGCGATGCGCGCAGCGAGCCCTCCTCCTCTCCGTTGGCGTGGAACCACGGGTCGACGCAGTGGAAGCCTGAACGGACGAACACGTCGAAGCCCTCGTCGAGCAGCATCGAGGTCTCGTGCGGGTCGCGACCGCGCAGCAGCATTGAGATGATGCCGCCACGGCTGGCCGGATCGGCCGGACCGATGATGTCGAAGCCGTCGAGGCCGGCCAGCCCTTCTGTGATGATGCCGTTCAGCCGCACCTCGTGCGCGTGAACCTCGTCCATGTCGAATCGGCTCAGGTACTCGATCGCCGCATCGACGCCGTAGTACCCCGCGAAATGGCCGAGACCGCCCTCGAAGCGGCGCGCGTCGTCGCGCAGTAGGTAACCGTCGAGAGTCGATGATCGGATGGTCTGGCCCCCGACCATGATCGACTCCATGCCCTCACCCCGACCCTCGCCGAACACCAGTGCCCCGAGCCCCGACGGGCCGAGCATCTTGTGGAACGAGAAAGCGAGGTAGTCGCAGTTCAGGCTGCGCATGTCGACAGACCGGTGCGGCACGCTCTGGGCCGCGTCGAGCAGCACCTCGGCGCCGTGGTCGTGGGCGATACGGATGCACTCCTTGGCCGGTACCGAGGTGCCGTCTAGGTTGCGGCCGTGGCCAAGCGCGACCAGCCGCAGTCGCTTTCCCGCGTCGGCGCACGCCGCCTCGTACGCTTCGAGATCGAACTGGCCGTCCTCACCGGTCCGAACCACCCGCACCTCGACGCCGTCAGTCGACCGCTGCCGCCAGGGAATCGTGTTGCTGTTGTGCTCCTTGTCGCTGGTCAGAACGATGTCGCCGGGTCGCCAGTCGATGCCGCGGGCGACCTGATTGATCGCGTGCGTCGTGTTGCGCGTGAACACCACCTGCTCCTCCGAGGCGGCGCCGACGAAGCGGGCCGTCCTGCGGCGCGCCCGCATCTCGGTCCTTGTCACCGACATGCCCCAGCGATGGACGCTGCGGCCGGCGCACGACGGCTCGTCGCGGTAGTAGTGCATGATCGCCTCGATGACAGAATCCGGTCGCAGTGTCACGCAGGCGCTGTCGAGATAGGCCGGCGGCGAATCGGCTCGCAGCGCCGGGAAGTCCCGGCGGATCCTCTCAGTGTCCACTCACCACGCCTCCTCGCCGAAATGGTCACCGACCGGAGCGCTGACGCCGCAAGAGGCGCAGGTCAACCGCCCGGGCAGCTCATCGCCGCAGACGCCGCAGTCGTCATGCGGCGCGCCGGAGCCAGAGCAGTCGGCGCCCCGGCACGGCATCTCGGTCCGACCGTCAGGATATCGAGTCACTTCGGTCTCCTCGCCGCACTCGGGACAGACTCCTCGCATCGCTTCGGGCTCCGGCTCGACGCCGCGGCTGATCTCGCGGGCTCGTCGAGACTCGATGGCGTCTCCCGCCTCGCCGAGCATCAGCTGCGGGAACCAGAGCAGGTGCATGGTCAGGGCGACCACGCCGACACCGGAGAGTATGTGGACGAAGTACCAGAGCCAGCGACCTGTCTCGAAAGGCGGTCGGGGCGCGACGAAGTGAGCTCCGGACCAGGCGCTGATGTTGACGAACAGTGCCCACAACAGGAGCACCGATGTCCAGGCGCCGAGGCTGTGATCGCGCTCGGCCGTCAGCATCACCCGCGGATCGGGATGGCCGTGTCTCTCGCGGACGTGCATGTCACGCGTCTCCGAGACCGGTCTGTGCACCATCACGAAGAGAATGAAGAACAGCACGACGTTGCCTATCATCGCTAGGCCGAAGGAGGAGATGGCGGCACCGGCCGGGAACCATGGAGCGGACGAATGGGCGGCGATCATGCCGACGTCGACGGCCATCCA
>CAUZSY010000174.1:0-4151 GCA_963582725.1 Candidatus Thalassarchaeaceae archaeon | reverse complement strand
CCATGCGCCAGTCGTTGAGGTTGGTGACACCGTGGACGTATCGCGGCATCTCGACCGCGTTCTGCACCGTGACGTTGAACGTGCCGAAGGTGCTGCCGGCCGGAATCGCGATGTAGACCGGCCCGCCAAAGGCGTTCGCCACCTGCATCGTCATGTTGTCGACCGGCCACCAGCGAGCGACCTTCGGGTGGCGCGAAAGAGAAGACTTGCTCCAGAGGCTGTCCGTGTGGGCGCCGATGAGGACGTACAGACCCATCCCGGTCAGGTTGGCAGGCAGTGTGACATTGACGACTTCTCCAGGCGCCGCGTACAGGCCGGTGCTGAGCCGGCCGTGGGCGCGCGCATTAGCGTAGCCGAAGCCGGAGGGAAGGCCGGCGAAGTCTCCGTTCATGCTGACGGTCCGGTTCAGGCGCGACGAGGTCGGTGAGACCGGACCCGGGAAGTCGGCGGCGCTCGGGTGAGCGACCAGTTCGACGGCTGGCAGCTGGTTCATCAACTGCTCCTGGACCGCCAGCAGCAGGTCCTCGATGGGGTCCGCATCCATCGCGTAGGTGTTGCTCGACGAGATGGTCACCCAACCGCTGTTGTTCGACATCGCTCTCAACGGGGTCCAGAAGCCGCTGTAATCGAGGGTGACCGCCGCGGTGCAGACACGGACCGAGTTGCCCGCAGCCGCCGCTTCGTCCTCGGAGAGCGGCGCGCTGCCGTTCAGATGCGCTTCGATGAGCGGGATGGCTGTGGCGGCGCGGTAGGCCGGACCCCAGGAGGCGTTCGGCACGGTGTAGGTGGCGGAACCGGAGGCCGTGGCGACCATCAGGCCGGTCGTCCGGGCGATCCTGTTACCCGGATAGGCGTGAGCCGCATCGCTGTTCGAGTAGGACCAGTACCAGGCGTGACCACCCATCACGAGTCCGCCACCGTCGAGCAGCCACGCTTCGATGAGGAGATTCTCAGCGTCCGAGTAGGAGTTCCAGAAGTCTGCGACGAAGCAGTCGAGACCGCCGAGGTCGGTCGGAGTCGCCGACTGCTGGACCGTGTAGCCGGCAGCGACCAGCGTGTCATGCCAGCCGTTGTAATCGCTGTGCAGACCGACCGAAGGGCCGCTGCCGGCATTGGCGCCGTTCGCGTCACAGGCCCAGTCGAGCGCGTTCAGGGAGAGGTTCGCGCGCGCGTCGTCGCCGATCCGAGCGACCATCGTCTCATGGCCGTAACCGACCATCCTGCCACGACCGACATGGCCGCCGCTGACTATCGGACGGTCCGCGTAATCGATGCCGATTGGGAAGGCCCACTCGCCGAACGGCACGATGAGACTCGGCCATGAACCGCCGAAGTCGACACTGCCGACCGGTCTGGCCGCTAGTTCAGCGTGGTCGGCATCGAGGTCATGCACCGCGAACAGCAGATCGGTGGCGAGACTGCCGCCGCTGTTGTTGGCCCAGACCGTGTGCGTCGTCCAGGCGTGTCTGCTGGGAACGCCGCCGGCTGCGACTGCTGTCACCGGAGTGCGACCGGCCGGCGTGCCGGAGATGACTCCGGTAACCGCATCGAGCGACAGGCCGTCCGGCAGCGCCGGCGATACCTCGTATCGCTCGACCGCCGGTCCGGGATTGACCAGCGGCAGAACGACGCTCCGGTTCGCGGCGAGAACGAAGGTACCGCCGCCCCAGTCGAGGCCGACCGGGGTGGTGTCGGCGATTCGGACCCTGATGTTCGCCGACAACGAGCCGGCGCTGTTGGTCGCGACGATGCTGTGATCAGTCCACGGACTGAGATGGTCGGCGCTGCCGTTGATTCGGCCGCTGCCGGAATCGAAGGACAGCCCGGCTGACAGGTCGGGGGAGATGGTCCAGCCGACGGGTGCGCCACCGTTGGTCTCGGGCAGCATGTCGACCGAGTCGTTGCCCCAGACCATGTCGAGAGGCTGGCGTGGATAGAGGATCGAGGTGATCGGTGAATCGATGATGGTGACATGCAGAAGTGCGATGCCGATGCCACCGCTGTTGTTGCCCCACACGTGGTGCAGGGTGCGCGTCCGCAACTGGCTCGGCACTCCCGATATCACACCGTCCGTCGGGTCCATCGACAGCCCGGACGGCAGAGGAGGTGAGACCTCGTAGGCGAGGGGAGGGCCGCCGTCATGCATCGCCGGCAGCGATGAATACGACTCGTTCAGCGTCAGCACCAGATCCATCTCGAACCAGCGTATGTTGCTCGGTATCTGGTCTACCACCGTCAGCGTCAGCATCGTCGTCGATATGCCACCGCTGTTGCTCGCTCTGACGATGTGCTCGGTGGTCTGGTGCAGGGCGAACGGCATGCCTCCTATCGAGCCGTCATCGAGCAACGACAGACCGAGCGGCAGGGCCGGCGCTACGCTCCAGAAGACCACTGGGCCTCCGCCGATGTCCGGCGCCGGGATATCGGTGGTCGCCCTGATGGTCAGCACGTATGCCGGCAACTGATAGGTGACGTCGGTCGGCGCCGGATCGATCAGGGTGAATGCGAATTCGTAAGTCGAGGTGCCGGCCCCGTTGTTCAGTGTGACCGAGCACGGGCCGATGCTTCCGAGATGCGATGCGAACACCCTGAGCGAGCCGTTGGCGCGCAGCCAGATTACCGATTCGTCAACCGATCTGGAACAGGTCAGCCCACGCTGCACGAAGGCGACTTCGCCTTCACCGCCGGAGCCGGGGCTGCCGGCTTCAACCGCCTCGGCCGCCCCACCGTCAGCATTCGGAATCAGCGGTGAGCTGCCGTTCCACGACGCCTCGAACCAGTGGAACACGTTGCGCGTCAGATTCAGCGGCATCGCGTAGTCGAGGTCGCGTATCGGCATCAGACATGTTCCGGCGACCTCGACCCAGCCATCGATGCATACCAGCGGCTCGCCGCCGTCACCAGCACCACCGCTGCCAGAACCGTCACCCGGGACCACAGGGTCGTCGTCGTCGGGGGGTTTCACCTCATCATCGGGGGATGGACTGCTGATGCAGCCTGCGATCGGCACCAGCAACATCAGGGCGGAGAGCAGCAGCGCCTGCCGCTTCTTCAGCCAGCCGAATCGCGAATGAGTTGACAGGCCGTGTGAGACCACCGCCTCCTCAGGCTCAACGAACACACCAGCCATCCGTTCACTCTCCGTTGCTCATGTTCTACCGCCGCTGCCGTTGCTCATGCCACCATGTCAGCCCGGCGGGTCGTTCGCCGGGTTGGTCTCTTGGCGGTTCGGGTCGTATCCTTCCCAGACCTCTGGATTGGCGTAGCAGTCCGGATCGTTGCCGTCCTTCTTGCCACCGCCGTCGTTGTCTATGCCGTCGGCGCACGGCGGCTCGCCGTAGCCGTTAGAGCCGACACCGACCCCGTCACCGGTCAGCAGCATGGCGGCTGCACCGACTCCGACGACGAGAAGTATCCCTACTGTCCAGATCATTCCCGAGTTGCCACCGTCGGCGTGTGAGACAACGACCTCGACCCGGCGGACTCCGTCCTCGGTGGCCGCCTGCACCGCGACGCCGCCGACGGTCCGTTCCGCTGCACCGCCGGCACTCGCACCGTCGCTGCCCGACGCCGTCATCGACTCCGAGCCCGCATCGTCCGAATCGCTGCCAGCCTCCGCACCCATGCACGGGCGAGCGGCGGTGCCTCCCTCAAAACCTGTGCCGGCCCGAGTGGTAGGTCGGATCATCGGAACTGGACGCCGCTGGCCCGCTCTAGGAATTCGCGGGCCAGATCGTCGTAGTGTTCCAGCAGCGAGGCGGAGAACGCGACATCCATCACCTCACCGTCCGCCAGCAGGTCGTCGCGAATGCCGCTCAGCGTGCCCGGCGCGGCGCCGCACGAGATGCAGGCGCCGTCCAGCGACAGCAGCAGGCTGACTCGAGCCCCAGCCCCAGCAGTCTGGGCCTCTGATTCCACCCCCGCCCTCTCACTCACCTCTGCCTCGGACTCCGACCGCGCCACATCCTCGTCGATCTGCGCATCGATGACGACGAGGCCACCGCCGTGACCGCTCAGGGCCGCCCTGACCTCACCCAATCTGGCCATCAGGGCCGGCACCAGGTCGCCGTGCACAGCATCGGCGTCACCGCCGAACGTGGAGCAATCTACCAAGGCGACTATCGAGGCGCGCTTCAGTCGTGCCTCTTCGC
>CAUZSY010000173.1:0-4182 GCA_963582725.1 Candidatus Thalassarchaeaceae archaeon | reverse complement strand
GTCAATTCTGAGCCGTGGTCATCGGTTATCCGGAACTCCTTGACGCGGGGGGTCCGGCTGTCCATGCCGAGGTAGGTGATCTTATCGAAGCCGAAGCCAGGACCGCCACCGTCGATCGAATTGCCGCCGACATCGGTGCCGCTGATGTAGAGACTGACCTTCCTGGCGACCGATGCTCCCGAGTTGGCGATGTCGTTGATGCAGTCGCTTCCCTGATTGTCGATGTGGTAGTAGGACTCATTCGTCTCTGTCTCGCGGACGAGTGGCACCGACTGGTACTCGCTCGCATCCGCCAGACCGTTCCTGTTGATCACGTCGTGATCGTTCTCGACCCAGTAGTTGAGTATCAAGAACTCCGGTGCCAGCGGATTGTCGCGAGCCACGATGCGGAAGCGCTGGCAGACGTTTGACGGGATCCAGGTGTCGTCGGCCAGTTCACGCCAATCGGTGCCAGCGGTCCGGACGCTGATGTTGACGAACTGCGGCGACAGCGGATCGATCGAGAGGGTTATCCTGATGGCGCAGTCCTGATCCGGTTGGTACTCCGCCGGCGGGCAGACCTCGTCACCGGCAGAGTAATTTCCCATCCGAAGGCGATAATGGTCGGTGCCGGCAGCCATCTGGGATATCGTCGGATTCCAGGAGAAGTTGCCGTTCGCGCTCGCATTGAGCGTTAGACGGTCGATCTCCAGATAGTCGTCGCTCGTGTGGGTCGTGTTAGAATCGTTCCACTGCTCGAACACGAGAGAGTATGCCGACGGGTCTGGTGAGAGGTCCAGATCCTCCAATCGGACCGTACCGACCAGCACTATCGACCGACTGGTCTTGGCGTCGGACATGTTCTCCTGCTCGACGCCGGCATCGTTGAACAGGATCAGGGATGCTATGCCCGCATCGTTCTCGACCGCATTGCCGACCGGTGGGTCCAGCAGGACGCCGGCCGGCAATCCGTTGACGCCGCTTTCGCTGATCGACCAGACGTAGATCCGTACCGCTTCGGTGTCGTCCCAGTTCGGATTGACTCGGAATCGCCACTTGACCTGTTCGCCGCCACCGATGTCCGAAGAGACGCCGACCAGCATTGTCAGCCAGTCGTCCGGGTCGGTGCCGGTGACCTCCCAGAAGGAACCGTTCTCAGACGAATAGCGCATCTCAAGACTGCCGCGAACCGATTCGAACAGCAGACTCGCGCCCGCCAGAGTCTGGCCGACCGCTGTGATCTCATGGGTTGTCACGATCTCGTAGATGTCGCCGTTCGGGTACAGTCCGGAGGGCTGGCCGGTCAATGAGATGGTGCTGTCGTGTCCGAGACTGGTGGTCACCGACAGATCCGACAACCGGATCGCTCCACCCCGCTCGCTCGCCACCGCGACGGGAACGCTCACCTGACCACTGACCGGTGTGCCGAGGGAGACCCCCTGACTCAGTTCGCGGGCGACATGGTTGTCGTCACTGATCGCTCGTGACCAAGTGTAGTAGACGGTCAGATCCCTGAAGGTGACGGTGGAGCCGACGCTGCCACCGGGAGCATCGACCTTGAATCTGAACAGCACCCAGCCGTTGCCATACGCATCCGGCCAGCCGATCGGCGCGTTGGGCATCAGACTGTTGATGTCAGCCGCCAGTCCGGACAGCTCGAAGCCGTCCTCGACGGTGTAATCGTCGATCGGTTCAGAGAAGGAGGCGACAGGCTCCTCTTCATTTCCAGCTATCAGCGAGATGTCCATGGCGCCGATCGAGTTGCCATCGAAGGCGACTTCTGCGAATTGCACGGCGGCTCCCTTGGGGAGCATGAACGTGGCACCCTGCCCCTCGAGGATCGAAGTCAGTGAGATGGTCGAAGCAGTCGATGCGGTGTTGACGCCGTCCTGCAGGCCCGAGCGGAAGACCATCTGATGACCGAAGCCGCCGAAGGCCGGCTCGGTCATGCCCCATTCCAGATCTCCATCAGCGCCGATGTCGATGGTCGGCGAGACCGCTGCATGAGCGAATGTGACATCGGCGTGGATTCCGGTCACCTGACACATCATCTGGTCGTACTCAACTTCGAAGCCGAATGCATTGGTCGGCTCGTCGAGGGTCACCAGGCTGCCCGAGATGGTTTCTATCAAGCCGCTGCCATCTGCCGTCGAGTCAGGGTTGGTCATACGTATTCGAACCGTCGAGTCCGCCGGCTGGCAATCATCGGTGATGATGGGTCTGATGGCGGTGATGGGTTTGGAGAAGCGGAACCGGTCGAGGGTAGGTGAATAGGTTTCATCGGTGATTCGTGGATTCCAGAAGATGCTGGAGACAGTCGCTGGGTCACTGGTCCAGAGTCCCTGACGGAGCATTCCCCCATTCGCATAGGCGTCACCGGAGGAGTTCAATCCCGTGCCGACCCTGGTGCCGAAGGAGAACCCGTGCAGCACCGGTGTCGAGTATCTGCCGCTGTCGCTCCGATAATCGAATCTGAGATCCACCGAAGGATGAGCGTCGGAGTCGATATCGAACAATTCCACAGTCCGGCCGACGAGGCCGGACATGCTGAGGCCGTTGCGATCGACGATGGGCGCATTGGTGCCCGGATCGATGATGCTGTACTCCAGAGAAGCGCCGGTCGGCACGCTGGCATCGACGTTCAGGATTCCGAATCCGTCAGGCGCCACTCCTGAGCCGGAGCTCGGGGCGAATGGACCGACAGTCAGTTCTCCGGATACGGGCAACGGGTCGCCGAGTCTGAAAGCGTCGATGTACCAGCCGTCGAGCGTCGCGTTGGCCGGCGGATCCAAGTGGTCGTTCCTCTCCAGAACGAACTTCAGACGAATGAATGTTCCTTCGTGAGCGGATAGATCGAGGCCGACGGTGGCCCACCCAGCAGTCGTCTGTGTCTGGGGGTTCAGCGAGCGGCCAGCGAGGAAGTTTGCGCCGGTAGGGAACGATGCCTGGTCACACTTGGTCGTCACCTGATTGACGCTCGCGCCGCGCAGATACATGCCGTTGTTATTCCCTATTCCAGTCGTAAGACTGAAATCGAACGGCACGTAGTTGAAGTCGAAGTTCCAATCTATCCCGTTGGTCGAGTTCTGGGCCAGAACATAGGCGCAGTCTTCGTAGTAGAAGTTGTTCGTACCGGCCGCTGTCCGGTGGTACAGGGCGTGGTACGACTGGAATGTCGCTGTGGTCTTTCCCTGGTGCACGACCATCGGGGCCGACAGCAGTTCGTACTGGAAGGAAGTCGAGCCGCTGACCCGGTAGTTGTTGTCATCGAAATTGGTGCCCCAGCACCAATCCCCCAGACCGCACCTGGCTATTGGTTGACCATTCTCCACCATTCCCAGTTCCCAATCGTTATCCATTTCCCCAGAGCCGGATCCGGTCCTCGTGAAACCAGAGTCAGTCGCTTCGAAATCGGTGTTGAAACCCTGTGAGGCGAGCGAGATGGAAGGAGCTTGATAATCGAAGTTGCCCATCACATCGAAGGTGGCGAAACCGCCGTTGTACAGCGGGTCCCACAGGTAATTGCCGAACACGGTCGAGGTGGTGTCGTAGACCTCGGTGTGTTGATACTCGGCGTAGTCCGAGTTGACGATGAGGCCTGCGGCGTTGACGGTCTCGCCGGCCGGCAGTGAGACGCTACCGGTCGTCTGGTCATACAACTGGGCACCTCGCAGTTCAACCGTGACCTCCGATTGGCCGTCGCCGAACGTGTTCACGGTAGCCGCCTGGGCGAGCCCCATCATCAACAGCATGAGACAAAGCGCGAAGGCTCTCGTTGTGGCATTTCTGGACCGGCTCATGCTCATCGACTCGACGCTCCAAAGGAGCGGTATCGCGGGGCACCAACCGAGTGTATAAAACACCGTTGGACAGGTGTACGGAGAGCCATGTGGAAGGGCCGTCGATGGTTTCTGATGCCCGATTAACCGGCTGCTGACCGTCGAAGGCGGGGCCGGCCGAGTTCACGCTGGAGTCAGGCAGACCTCTCGACGGCTGGTCATACACTCATCGACGAGGGCAGTGAGTCCACCGAGTTCCTCTTCATGACTCAGCAGTCGTCGGATGTCAGCCACCGTCGACGGCTTGTTCGGGCCGAGCGCGTCGCAGACCTCCGGCCCAGTGCTGATTTCGTATGTCCCGAACCGCTTGGCCATGATGATGATCGTCTGCTTGTCGTAGCCGAGCAGCGGTCGCAGGAACGGG
>CAUZSY010000172.1:0-4191 GCA_963582725.1 Candidatus Thalassarchaeaceae archaeon | reverse complement strand
CGTGCAGGGTCTGACGATGAAGCCGATGCTGCGGTCGCTC
Organism: Candidatus Thalassarchaeaceae archaeon; assembly: GCA_963582725.1. GTDB lineage: Archaea > Thermoplasmatota > Poseidoniia > Poseidoniales > Thalassarchaeaceae > CAUZSY01. Next base: position 4,151 of record CAUZSY010000172.1, on the reverse strand, counting down.
GGTATCACCGGCCAGCGGGACACCGACGAGCACGCTTACGAAGTCGCCTTCGCGAAGGTGCTCGGCAGCCGCGCCGCGCTTGGGGAACTCGTCGAACTTGAGATGGCTGGCCGTATCTCGGCCGATGACAGGCAGCGGTTGTCGACCGCCTATCAGCGGCAGGTGGTGGACGCTGAGGCCGAAATCGAACGGCTGGCCGCCACTTCGCTGGTCCATTCGAAGCGGGTCGAGCAGGCTCGCAAGGCGCTGTTGACGGCCCAGATACAGGCGATACATGCGGCCGAGCGTTCCGGCGCGCTGTCGGGTGAGGTGGCCAGAGACGCGCAGGCCGAGTTGAATCGAGCCCTGTCGATCAGCGAAGTCGCCTGGGAACACATCGATGAGATCGAGGCGACCAAGAGCGACGGCCCGCCGATCGCCGAGTCGGCCGAATCGTTCGAGTCGCTGGTGCCCGAATCGACGGAAGCGGTCACCGGCGTGAACATCGATGACATCGATGAAGCATTGGAAGAGTGAGACTCGCTGGCCGACGGCCATCAGGAGGGATGTCCCACTCGGTTCTTCCAACCAGACTGGATAGGTCTCATATCTATCTCGTGATAGCTGGAGGGACTACCCGGACGAAGGGTCAGACGTACATGTTGTAGAACAGTGCCATGAAGATGGTCGCTGCGACACAGGTGATCATCATGATCGGGAAACCGACCTTCATCCATTCCTTCGTCGTGATCGGTCGAGGTCCCCGCTCGCTGATTGCGACGGTCATCACATTCGCCGAGGAGCCGATAGGGGTGGCGTTGCCACCGAATCCCGCGCCCATAGCGAGAGCCCAGAACAGCGGCTCCGGATTGACCCCGTACTGCAGCTCCAGACTGAGGATGACCGGGATCATCGCAGCGGTGAAGGGGATGTTGTCGATGATCGCCGAGGCGAATGCCGAGACCCAGATGACGGTGATCGCGAGCATCAGCGGGTCGCTGCCCGCCAAATTGTATACGAAGGCTGCCAAAGAGGTCAGGTAACCTACTTGCCCGACCGCGCCTACCAGAATGAACAGGCCGGCGAAGAACAGCAGCGCTTGCCACTCGACCTTGTCGACGATGTCGTTGATGAAGCCCTGTCTCAGTTCTTCTTCTCGCGGCTTCGCCAGCACTAGGATGATGCCGGCACCGGACAGGGCAATGGCATGGATACCCATCTCGAAGTCGAATGTGTTGGCGATGAAGCCGTGCAGCGAGAAGCCGAGGACGGTGAAGCCGAGCACGACTAGCGTCAGTTTCATCATCCGTGGGTCTTCGACCGCATCCCACTCATCCTGTTCGAGTATCGCTTCGACATGGGCTGGTTTGCAGCTTATCCAATCACGATAGTACCACCGCATGTAACCGAGGGTGGCCACCCAGGCGAGCAGGGTGAGTAGGCCTAGGTGGCTAAGAAAGTCATTGAAGCCGAAGCCGGCCATGCCTATGTCCTGCGCCTTCGCAGCGATCATCACGTTAGGTGGGTCGCCGACCATCGAGGCGACGCCGCCGGTGTCGGACAGGATGGCTTCAGCCAGCAGCGGCGGAATCGGATTGATCTCCAGTTTCTGGCACATCCGAAGGGTCACCGGAGCGATGATGATTATCGCCGTGACGTTGTCGATGAGAAGCGAGATCAGAGTCGTGAATGAGCCGAGGTAGACTATCAGCATCCACGGATCTCCTTTGGAGAGCTTCGTCGCTTTTATCGCGACGAACTCGAAGAAGCCGCTGAACTCCAGAATCGCTGCGAAGATCATCATGCCGAGCAGCAGACCGATGACATGGAAGTCGACCCAGCCGAGCATCATCCCCTCAAGATCGTGACCGTCACCGCCGAAGACACCACTCAACTTGCCGACGAAGAGGATCATTACGCAGCCGATCCACGCGGCTACCGTTCGATGCAGTTTCTCCGACAGGATGAGCGCGAACGCCGCGATGAATATCAGGAGAATCAAGTGATTGGCGGCCAGCATTCGACCGGCTCTCGTGGCATGGCGCTGAAAATGGTTCCCTCGCCGCATCATGCCGAAACACCTTGTAATGTGGCCAGATCAACCGCCTCGAGATACCTGTTCCAATCCCTCGTCCAAGAGCCTGGAGCCACCGCTCGTTGCCCCGATTCCACACCCGCCGCTCGCCGCCCTCGATGCCGCCATCTCTTGTCACTCGCTCGGGTGGCTCTGCGCCCCTCCGATGGCCGATCTGCTCCGACGAATCGGCACACCTATGCCCGTCAGCATGAAGTGATGGTGTCACACCGACCAACCGAGAGTCATGCAGGAGTGCGACGTCTGCGGCCTGATGTATGGCGGCGACCGGCGCTGCCCCGGCTGTGGCAGCCTGTCCGCGCATCCGGTCGCTGCAGGGTCCGATGCATTGCCGACCGGGCCGCTGCCCGGCATCGAAGCGCTCGACGAGGTGCTCGACGATCTGGCCGGCTGGGGGGCGGCGCCACCGGTCGAATCCACCAGTCTGTTGCCGTTCAGTTATTCGACCAAGCCGGTGCAGGTCGGCATCGCGCTACCGTTCAGTTTCGGATCGCAGGGCGGACTTCGCTCCGAACCAGCAGACCCGTCCTCAGCCCTCGACCCATCAGACAGCATTCCCCCCGCCTCTGCAACCGCGTCGCTGGAGATGGGCGGCATCGAACCACCTGTTCACGAACAGCCAACCGAGGCTCGGGACGAGACCCCCCTCCTCGATGCGAGACCCATGACGCCGGTTGATGGGCTGACAAGAGAGGAATCTGTAGTGCGACCTGCAGACGGGCATCGCGAGGATCCGACTGAAGATGCTGGCCCCTCGCTCTCCGATCCGGTCGATCGGGGCGTAGTCGAGGCCGAGCCACCGTTGTTGGCTGCCCGACCAGTCTCTGCATCCGCGGCCATTCCCGCCCCGTCCGCTGTCACCACTCCAACCGACCCGACCACTCCATCCACTGCGCAGTCAACCCCCGATGGCCCTCAGTCCGCAGCCGCCACTGGCAGCACCCCCGAATCCGCCATCCCGGTGAGCAACCGATCCGCGGCCATAGACAGGGAGGCGATCTACTCTGTAGAGGACGAGACGGTGTACCACGACTTCGGCGACGCGTTCGAGATCAGCGAGGTGATCGTCGACTTCGACGAGTTGATGGATCCAGCCGATTCGACCGCGACCTTCGACCCTGACGACCTCGGCGAGTCACCCGATCTGATGCCAGCCCGGGCCCTGCCTATCTCCGATGTCACGGACCCCGCCCTCCGAACCAGCGTCGACGCCGGTTTCGACGCTCTGGTCGCTGGCCGTTGGTTGGAGGCTGCAGAGGCGTTCCGCATCGTCTGCGAAGCGAGACCCGGCGATGCGGCAGCGTTGAACGATCATGGACTGGCGCTGTTGCAGAAGGCACTCGACGACCACATGGCTTCGCCGACCGCCGATGCGGCGGAGGAGCCATACTTCCAGGCAGCTATCCTGACCCTCCGCCAGGCGGCGCTCGCCGATCGGCGCAACGCGGTCGTGATGCACAATCTGGCGACCTCTCTCGCTTCGGCCGGCAGGAACGAGACCGCGATTCCGATCTTCCGCGCAGCGCTGACTCTCGATTCCGACGATGTCGGCACGATGAACAACCTCGCTTCATCTCTGGTCGGCGTCGGTGAGGTCGACGCCGCCCGCTCTCTCCTGCAGCGGGCCGCGGGACTCGACCCCACCTGCGATGCCGTGCTGGTCAATCTCCGTCGCCTCAGCGGCCTCTGATCACCCTGCCACGTTCTGCCACCCCGCACACACCGCGCGAATCGAGAATGTGGCCATAATGCCACACAGCCCCCAACCAGCCCAGAACAGTCCCTGCCCCGGCAGAACGCCCATCAGGCAACCCGTCCCGAGCGTCCCGAACGTTCGATCAGCCGCGACGCCGATCGCCCGACCAGTCCCAGCCCGAGCTGAATCTCGTCTGAACCCCCCGTAGGGGGACGACGTCCATCTCCCGCATGCTTGATATACAGCCGGTCGGTCGGCTGGCTCCTCTAAAGTGCACTCCGGTATGCAACCATATCGGAGGAAGTGGTGGAGGCCGCCTCGCCCCGCGGGGAGACGAGGCAGGCCGTTGATACCGTGAATTGGAATGCCTGGACACCAGAG
>CAUZSY010000171.1:0-4239 GCA_963582725.1 Candidatus Thalassarchaeaceae archaeon | reverse complement strand
CTCCGCCGGATGCGATTCGATTGGAATCGGGGAGGTCAGCCGCTCGGGCAACTCCTCGCCCGACTCCTCTGCAATCTCTTGAAGCCGTTGAACAAGATGTCTGAGTGACTTGGCGACGACGAGACTGACCTCGATCAGGGGCATGCCGTACCCCTCGACGAACTGGGTCATCTGCTCCTGCATGAAGAGCATCTTCTGCTCGCCTGCTTCATCGGCGGAGTCCGTGGTCCTGTCTTCCATCCGACGCGACGATGCCGGTGACGGACTTGACTCTGCTCCATCCGACCGGCGTCATTCGTACGGACATCGGGCCTTCGGGCAGGGCGGGGACGGTGCCCCGGTTCGCTGCGATCCGGCCACCGTGATGATCGGCGATTCCATCAGCTCTCTCAGGGTTGACCGCTCTCCCGCAGAGAGGCGGCGGCCTGTTCGAGTTCGGTCACCGTCAGGTGGCGATTGCCATCCGAGTCGTAGAATTCTGAGGCGGCGAGGAATGACGCCTTGTCGGTCAGGCCGTGCTTCTTCATCACATGCTGGACGACCTTCTCCGAATAGGTCGCCGATGCAGCGCCAGCCGTCACCTGCTCGGTACTGGCGCCCGAGTCGTACGCGTGCTGTGCCTGCTCCGACCGCCAGCCGTCGATCTGAGGCTGGCTCCAGCCCTTCTTCAGCAACTGCTCATCGGACCATTGCAGAGCCGCCGGTTGTTGCTGGCCCGCCGGCGCCGCAGGAGCGGCGGCTGGCTCGGCCGCCGGTGCCGCCGCTGGCAGCGTGGCCGCGGCAGGGGTGGTGCTCATCGCGCCCGCGAATGATGCCGGAGCGGTGGCGGCCGGAGCGGCCGGCGCAGACGGCGCATTGGGATTGAAGCCAGGTGGCAGGGGTGGCGTCGCGCTCCTCGCCTTGCCTGACGGCTGCTGGACAGCATCGAGATGCGTGGAGTCAGGAGAGGTGTCTTCGACCATCTCGTCCTCGACCAGGAGGGTCTGTTCCATCGGGTCATCGGGCTCGCCGATCAGCAGGCGACGATACATCACCAGCATGGTGACGCCGAACGCCGCGAAGGCGAGCGCTGCGATGTACAGCAACAGGACGAGGCTCGACTCCTGTATCTGAGCGCCGAGGGCTTCAGCGTCCCTCGCCGTGTACGGCTGGACGGTCAACGCCTCCAGTGTCAGGACATCGATGTCGATGTGACCATCTCTAGCAGCCAACCTGAATCGGCGCACCGTGGATTCGTCCACCTCGTCGGTCTGCAATTCGATAGCGATGGCGAAGGGAGAATTCGATTCCACCGTGGTCGATGAGATCGCGCCAGCGACATCGGCCCAGATACCCGGTGCGATCTCCTCTATCAGTACGAACTGGACATCGCCGGAGTGGGCCACCAGATTCTCTCCCTGTACGGTCAACTGGACTGTTTCGCCACCGGATGGGGAGGGGTTGGACCAGATGATGACTGCGGTTCCGAGATCGATCTCCGGTCCGGTTCTTATCAGCCGCCAGGTCACATACGGATGGCTCTCCGAGTTGTTGGTCGCATCATACGGATTGCCAGCCATGTCCGCACCGGTGAACCAGATGTCGACCATGTAGCCGGGCAGCAGCTGACTGACTCCAGCATCGGTCATGTCGAGGGTGCCGGACCACATCGCGTCGGTGTATATCTGCGTCAAGTCCGAGAGCGGTTGGCTGCCCCGGGCTATCTCGCTGGTGCCGGCCCTGATCAGGTAGTGCAGGACGGCGGGATGGTCGGCGTCGAACCCGCTGCCATCCTTGGTGAACAGATTGACGCTCAGGGCCGATGAATCACGGATCTGCACATCACCGATCGGTGCCACTGAATCGATCACTGGTGCGATGCCGTCGACTTCCAGCAGTAGTCGTGGGGTGCTGCCGGTCGCATCTGTCGCGAGGCCAGGCAGTCGCTCCAGGCGCATCGTGACATCGAGATGGCCGCTTCGGACATTCGGAACGAGCAGGTCCAGGGTGAAGTGGCCGTCCGATCGTGGCACCGCCGTCCAACTCATCTCGTAATCACCTATGACGATGTCACAAGAACCGCCTGGGGCTGGCGTCGAATCCTCGCTGAACATGATCTTGCCCTCGATTCTGATTACCTGCCCGGCGGCGATCAGAGATGGCACTCCATCGGCCGAGTACAGGTTGCGGCCGGTCGCCAGGTCGATGGCTGTCAGATGGCCTTCTCCGAGATCGAATCTGAGATCGTTGTCGAGGCTCCATTCATCGAATCCGAGACCGCCTCGATCATCGTGACAGGGCGAGGTCTCGGCCAGTCGACACGGCCAGTCCTTAACCTCGACTGCGGGGACGAAAGTCGCTTCGCCGTCCGTGTCGAACTGCTCCGGGAACCACCAGGTCAGTTGGAATCTGATGTCCAGCACCAGAGCGTTCTCGTTCATGCCGTCCGGGCCGTAGGTGCTGTAGAGATTGCTGACCGCGAGGCCAGAGCCGCCCGATTCCAGCAGCATCGAGACATCGCCCGACGGCTGCTTCGTGAAGTTGGCATATATCGACTGAGCCGGATCGTTGAAGTCGCCGGCCAGCGCCAGATGAACGGTCTGGATGTCATCCCAGCCGTTGTCATCGACTATGCGCAGCCGCGCGATGTAGGCGGTGCCTGGGTGCAGCGGTGCCTCGTCGTCGTGACCGATGATGGTCGAGTTCTCCGATTCGAGAGCCGGTTGGAACTCTTCCCGTATCCAGTAAGTCGTCAGGTCGTTCGACCAATCGGGCGGCACCATCGATGCGCCATCACCACAGAACTGTGGTTCAGGTGGACAGACGGACCCACCACCCATGACGACCGCGTTGCCGGACGTGTCCTCACCGCTGACATACAGGGAGACGCGCTCCTCGTGACGATTCCATGAGTCATCGAGGATGCCGTTGAAGATGTTCATACCACCCGGTCTGACCTCGGGTGACCGTAGGAGCATCTGACCGTACTCGTTCTCCTCGGGCAGACCGTTGTAGTTCAGGTCCGACTGATTCTCGACCCAGTAATGCAGGGTCAGTTCGGTCGGTGGGTCGACCGAGTCTTGCACCACGATGGAGACGGATTGGTCCCCCGCATGCATCTCTGAGTTGTCCATCGGAGTCACTCCGATGACCAGTGGGCTGTTGCCATCGAGAACTATTCGGACCGAGTTGACCGCTGGATTGGCGTATTGGGAGCCGTTCGGCAGGTTGACCGCATTGACCCGGAACAGCATGCCGCCAGGCGTTGATTCGATCGGTGTCTGGAAGGTCATCGAGTATTGGCCGTACGCCGGGTTCGCCTCCGTCGCGAACACCACGGGATCGGTCAGCGGCTCACCATCGCGTGTCAGGTTGACGCCGGTGATCTGCATATCGAAGGAGCCCGGCGGGGGCGTGAATGCGGTCCCTTCGAATGACAGCGACCCACTCATGGTCACGTTCGTCCCGCCTCGCATCCAGTCCGAATTCATCAGCCGTCTGCCCGTTTCATCCTCGACCACCAGGTCGGACAGCACTATGTCGTTCTCGACCTTGAGGGCCAGATCGGTCGTCTGCCAGCCGTCGACCGCTCTGCCGATATCGTCCTCGACGATGAGGCGAACCTCGATGTTGGTCTCATCGTCCCAAGACCAGTTCGGTCGCACCGGCATCCTCATCGAGGTGATTCCATCGATGGTCTGCGAGGAGCAGTTGCCGGCATCGAAGCCGAGCAGACCATCTGGGTCGCTGACGCTGCTGCAGACATCGCCGCTGCTCCAGCGTATCGATGGGTTGGCCCCGCGGTCGGTGACGAGAGCCATGTCGACGGATGAAAGACGGGTCGCATCATCGCCGGCCTCGATTCGAACAACCAGCGTCCTGTAGCCGCCGTCGGGCACCATGGTCCGGCCGTCCATCGAGGCATCGATGGCTCGAGTCAGCATGCGGTAGGTGATGTCCAGACCTTGCAATCGAACCCGGCCGGACGAACCGACGCGGATGACGAACGGAATGTCGGAGGTGCCCATCCCATTCTGGATGGCGTGCATGTTGAGAGCATCGACCAACGCGGTCCCGGTGGCGACCTGCGGGTCGGTCAGGACGCCCGAATGGGTGAACTCGTCCGTTCCATCATTGCCGATGTCCAGCCGAACGCCGCTAGGCCATCCCTCCTCGTAATGCAGGGTCATCGAGAGCATCTTGGGGGTTATCGTGGAGGAGGTCGAGTCCATCAGCACCCGGTACCGCAGCAGATTGCCG
>CAUZSY010000170.1:0-4284 GCA_963582725.1 Candidatus Thalassarchaeaceae archaeon | reverse complement strand
TCCGTCGTGAAGTGACGGTGGCTCAGACTATTGGTCGACACCAGCACCACCTTCCTGCCGCTCTCCTCGATGGCTCTCCTGCACGCCTCGCCGAGTGCCGTCGCCTGTTCGTTCATCACCTCTACGGAGTAGTAGTGGCGACTGCGGTTGCTGCTGATGCAGGCGATCGGTCGCCGCCAGGTCGGATCGAGCAGCTGGCACGAGGTGATGGTGCCGTAGTCGATCCGGAAGTCGGGATTCCGCATCATCTTGGTGACCATGCCGCTGGCCGCCGCCGCGTCGTGCATCGCCTGGCTGAGTTCGACATCGACCTTCAGGTCGTAGGAGAACCTGAACAGATTCGGGAATATCGGGTCCACCGAGAGTGAACGGAAATGCGGCAGGCCGAGGAAGTGGGTGCCGATGTACGTCTGCCAGTGCGGCGTGAAGATGACGATCGTGTCATACTCGATGCCGGCCAGTTTCCGAGCCAGAACACGGTAGCCCCAGCGCAGCATCTCCCAGCCGCCCTCGCTGCGCGGTTGGTTCTGCGGTGGATTCTCGGCGTAGACGAGATGCGGTGGGTGCGGTGCGAGGCAGCCGAGCACGACCTCGCCCTTCGCCATGGCCGCGCGAGCCGGCCGCATCCCTTGAATCGCTCGGGCTGCTCGGCTCTGAGGGCCGAGGAATGGATGCCACCGGACTGCGGGGATGCCTTCATCGAGCGGCTGCCTCCGCGAAGCGGTCGTGAAGTGGCACAAACCGCCGGTCTGGCCGGTCGCGATACCCGCCTTCGTCGGCTTCGTTCTCGCGGTCATCGCTACGGCGATGGCCGGACTGATGCAGGGCCTGGGCGTGCCGTTTCTCCGATTCGGCTGGTTGATGATGCTCGGCGCGGCCATCCCGTTCGGCGCGGCCCGGGATCCGGCCGACGAATCCGATGCGAGATTCGGCGATCAGTTCGCCGGCGTCCTGATGGCACTGGTGCTCGGTTACTGGCCGCAACTGGTGATTCCACCATGGGTCGTCTTCGTCTTCCTCGCATGGATCCTGCAATCGACCTATCTCTGGAAGCGGGACTATCCACCGTTCAGATTCGGCGTCTGGCTGGGGCTCGGCCTGATGTCGGGATTCTGGGGCGGTGCCATTCTGGCCGGGTTAGTTCTGCTCTGACCGCTACTCCCCGGTGAGCCCTGCTCTGACCCCGCTCTGGAATACTTCGGACGATTCCCTCTCGGTGCTGGGTCGCATCGACCGGCGGGAGGACATCAGTCATGCTTGATGCAGAGGTTCAGGGGCTCGGAGAAGAACGCCAGGCTTCGCATGCCGCCCTCGCGGCCGACGCCGCTCGATTTGACGCCGCCGAACGGCACCCGCAGGTCGCGGTGCAGCCAGCAGTTGACCCAGACCATGCCGGTCTCCAGCGCCGCCGCCACCCGGGCGCCTCGCTCGAGGTCGGAGGTCCAGACCGAGCCGGCCAGCCCGTGTTCGGTGTTGTTGGCGATGGTGACCGCTTCCTCTTCGCTGGCGAATGGATGCAGGGTGACGACAGGACCGAAGATCTCCTCGGTCGAGCAGCGTGAGTCGGTCGAGAGCCCCTCGATGACGGCCGGACGCAGCCAGTATCCGGCCGCGAAGGCGGAATCCGCAGTGGCCGCGTGGGCCGGCACCTCGCCGCCGGTCAGGATGGTTCCACCCTCTTGGCGCGCCAGATCGATGTAACCGCTCACCTTGGCGAGGTGAGCGGCGCTGATCAGCGCCCCGAGTTCGGTCGACTCATCGGTCGGGTCGCCGATGACCATCGCTTCGACGGCGGCGACCAGCCGGTCGCGGAACTCTTCGTACAGCGACTCCTCGACGAGGATGCGCGAACCGGAGAGACAGACCTGGCCCTGATTCATGAAGCCGGCTCTGACGACGCCGGGAATGGTCGCTTCGAGGTCGCAGTCAGCGAACACGATGCTGGAGTTCTTGCCGCCGAGTTCGAGGCTGATCTTCTTGAACGAGGGTGCCGCGGCGGCGGCCACGACCGCACCGGTGACCGTGCCGCCGGTGAACGAGACGGCGCTGACACCCGGATGCTCGACCAGCGGCGCTCCGGCGTGCTGACCGTTGCCGTGAACCAGATTGAAGACACCGACCGGCAGCCCGACCGAATGAATCGTCCGGGCCAGCAGGTCGGCGGTCAGCGGCGTCAGCTCGCTCGGCTTGCAGACCACCGTGTTGCCCATCGCCAGAGCCGGCGCGACCTTCCATGACAGCAGATAGAGCGGCAGGTTCCAAGGCGTCACGAGAGCGCAGACGCCGACCGGCTTGTCGATGACCAGATTGCTCGCGTCCGCCATCTCGTAGCGCTCAGGTTCAGCAGCCCGCTGGCGGACCAGATCGGCGAAGAACCTGAAGTTGGTCACCGAGCGAGTCGCATCGATCGCCCTGGCGAGCGAGACGGGCTTGCCGGTGTCGAGCGATTCGAGAGCAGCGATCTCGTCGAATCTCGTCTCCAGAGCGTCGGCTATCCTCTCAAGCCAGTCGGCCCGCTGCTCGACCGAGGTGGTGGCCCACTCATGGCCGGCAGCACTCGCCGCTGATACAGCCGCGTCGACATCGTCGTCGTCGGAACAGGGGATTCTCGCGATGAGCTGACCGGTGGCCGGTGAGAAGTCGTCGATCCAGTGGCCACAGTCAGCCGGTCGGAAGACGCCGCCGATGTGGTTGGCAAGGTGGCTCACCTCGCTGCCGTCCGGATCGTCCGAGAGTGGATGGTCACCGGGGTAGAGGGACCGCTCGCTCAATCGACCACTTCCTTCCCCATTCCGCTCGTCCACCGTCACGCAACCCCCGCCAGCGTCCCGTTCAGCCCCCACCCGGTGGTGCGCCACCAGGTGGTGCACCGCCCGGTTCGACGACACCGCGCCAGTCGACCAGGAAGCGGTCGGTGTCGGGGTCCCACTCGTCCCACGTCACCACCTCTTCGAGCCGGTCGCGCAGCGATTCCGGCACGATTCCCGGCACGATGAACGCCTTCTGCCGGTGCAGCGGATACGGATTGCGAAGTTCCACTCCGAGAACCCCGAGGACGGCCCTCGCGACGTACCAGGTGGCCTGGTTGTTCCAACCGTGAGCTATCTTGACGACGACTCCGAGTCCCTCAGGGAAGTCGGGATGGTCGATGGCCAGGCCGAGCAGACCATCGGCGCCCTCCTTCGCCAGCACGCGACCCTCGCCAGCCTTCAGGATGGTCGAATCGAGTCGATTGAAGCCACCTATCAGATCCGGATTACTACACATCGAGTCCCAGATCCAGTCATCGTTCCTCTCGGCGACCAGAGCGGCGAACAACCGCGCCAGCTCGTTCACCGTGTTGGAGACGGTGGGCAGGCCGCAGCCGTCCTTTGCGACCCGCAACGGCGTCCATTCGGTATCATTCAGCATCCGACGCAACTCGGCCAGATAGAGCGGGAACCAGTCGGCGGTGGGGAGGGTGTAACCAGCCCTCTCGATGCCCATCGCGTGCAGCGCGCGGAGCAGCGCGGCATGCTCGCCAGAGCAGGTGTGGAACCAGCGTCGTGGTCGGCGGACCTGACGGCCGAACTGGATCAGCGGCACGTCGAGCGGGCACTGCATCAGGCCCAATTCGGATTCTGAGAGGATGGATTGCGCGGCCGCGACATGCTCTGTGTCGCCGTTGTGGCTGGAGCAGGCGATCGCCTTCTGGTCATCGTTGAGCAGCGGTTCCAACGCCTCGGTGAACGCCTTCATCAGCAGCGGTTTCATCATCGAGCGGCCGTAGACCAGCACGTCGCCGCCGAACGAGTGGAAGATCTCGCCGCCGTGCGCCCAAGCGATGGCGCCATGGATGGTGTTCTCCGACACGTCGAGTCGACGGAAATCGACCAGTGGTTCCCATTCGACGTCCCTGCCGGTGGCTATCCCCTCGTGCGACTCTCCCAGTGGCGTCGAAGGGTAGACGCCCGAGCCGGGTCGGCCAGGCTTCACCGAGGATGGCTGTGAGTGTTCGCTCATCGGATCGCCTCCCGCACCACTGGTGCGACCTGCTGCATGAACGCCTGCATCGACCGGATCACCCGGTCGCCGTCGTGGTTGAAGAAGTCGAACCAGCACATCAGACGGTCGTCGGGGTGGAATCTCTCGATGATCTGGGCCGCCACCTCAGCAGCGTCGCCGATGACCGCGTTCTCGGTCGCTGCGGCTACCTTCTTCGGGTCCAGAGTGCCCTCCAGAGCGCTCCAGTAGCACTCCAGCGCCGACTTCGCCTCCGCCATCGCAGCTATGCTGCGCTCGGCG
>CAUZSY010000169.1:0-4292 GCA_963582725.1 Candidatus Thalassarchaeaceae archaeon | reverse complement strand
TCCTGCTGGCCGGTATATCCGGCGACGCTCTGCTGTACGATCTGACGAGCATCAACACCCTGCTGGCCGGCGCTCGCTGCTCGCTGATAGGCATAAGCAACGATCTGCGCTTCGTCGAGGGGCTGCCGACCTCGGTCAGATCCAGGCTGTCACACGAGGACATCGTCTTCGAACCATACGACTCATCACAGATCCGAGACATCCTTGCCGAGCGAGCGAGCAGCGGACTGCGCGTTGACGTTCTCGACGACGGGGTGATCAGGCTCTGCGCAGCGCTGGCTGCGCAGGAGCATGGCGACGCCAGGCGGGCGCTCGACCTGCTCCGCGCCTCTGTTCAGAAGGCCGAGCACGACGGTTCCCCCACCGTCAGCGTGGCACATGTCAGGGCGGCTCAGCATCAATTGGAGTTCGATCAGGTGGCAGCGGTCATCAGGACTCTGCCGCTGCATCAGAAACTAGTCCTGCTGGCCATCCTGATCAACGAGCGTAACGGTCTGAGGGCGGTCTCCACCGGCTTCATCTGTGACACCTACAGGCAGGCAGCGAAACACCTCCGACTCGATCCGCTGACCGACCGTCGCATCTCCAGCCTGATCAACGACATCGATCAGCTCGGTCTGGCCACGGCCAGAAATGTCAGCCTCGGCCGGGGCGGCAGGACGAAGCTCGTCGTCTCCCGCATCCCGGTCGGCATAGACGCGGTCAAGGTGATGCTCGGTGCCGAGCCGATGCTGCACGACGCCGTCGATGCCCGCTATCGTCTGCAGGATTCTCTCTGAGCCGGCCGACCCACGGCCGGCCGCCTCCGGCAACGGTTAAGTCAGCACCTCAGGTCGGCGGACGCGTGACCGATTCAGAAGAGGTGGCCGACGAGGCATCCGAATCGCCATTGAACATGATGCTGAACGCCAGTCCGGGCTTCGCCAGATTCTCCTTCTTCTTCGGACTCTGGGCGGTCGTCATCGATGTCATCAACATCGCCATCGGAGCGTACGCGCAGGGTCAGAAGGTGGTATGGGCGGGCTTCCTCTCGATGGGCAGATTCGCAGACAACACGTATGTCGCGCATGCGGAACAGGGCTTCACTGGTGGTGACGCGGCCTTCAGCCTCATCGCCATCGCCTTCCTCGGTTTCGGTTGCGCGGCCATCCATTCCCAGGTAGAGGGCGGTCTCGCGGCCTGGCTGAAGGGTCTCGTCGAGCCGCAGCGCTGGAGCAGCCTCGTATCGACCGCAGCTGGCACCAACGCCACCATCGGTGCTTGGAGCCTGCTGGCAGGCCTTCTCTTCTACATCGGCTGGAGCATCAACTACAACACCTGGGTGGACCCCGGCGTCTACGCCGTCAGCGCTCCGCTCGTCGCCTTCGGCATCGCCTTCCAGCGACTCGGTATGACCGACGAGATCGATGGATGAGCGTCCGACGAGCGTCCGACGGGTGGCGGACCGCCTGCCGGTCTGCAGGTCTTCGGTCGGCCTCCGCCGGTCACCACTTGCTGAACAGCCTTGGATGTCCGTTCCGCGCCAGCAACGCGTCGGTGTAGCCGTCCGATATTCCGAGCCAGATGGCGGCGCTCCAGAACAGCCGTATCAACGCGTCACGGTCGACGATGACGTTGAACAGCAGGGGCAGGGCGGCCAGCAGAGGTGTGGGGTACGGTCGTAGGATGGGTTCCTTCAACCACGTCAACAGGCAGAACAACAGAGCGTACAGGAGAATATGCATCGGCAGCACCAGAGCGGCCCACTTCGCATCGGCGGTGAAATCGTGCCCCAGCCGCTCTCCATCCGGCCGCACCGGGCCGCCCAGACCGTGCTTCCGGACGATCCGCATGTGCGCCCTCGCGTCTCGTCTCCGCTTCCTCAGAAAGAGGCGCAGCGTCTCTTCTGCGACATGGTCGACGACCGCGTAGGGAGTATGGATGATGGTGCCACCAGCGGTGATCAGCAACAGGCTCACCTCCATGTCCTCGGCGTGATACCAGTCGGCATCGAAGCCGCCGACAGATACCAGCATCCGGTGCCTGAACATGCTGCACGGTCCATTCGCCAGCGTCGCTATTCGAGACCGGCCCCGGTACTTCCGCTCGATCTCGGCTGACCTCAGCCGACTCACCCTCGTCCGACCCTTATCGAATACCGTTCTGCCGGTGACCGCTGCCACCCGCTCATCACCCAGTCCATGCCTGACATTCATCATCTCCTCCAGCCAGTTGGCCGCCGGGCGGCAATCGATGTCGGTAATCGCGAACCACTCGCCGCGGCTCGCTTCGAAGGCGGCGTTGCGGCCTGCGGACAGACCTTCCGAGGCTCTCGTCAGAACGCGGATAGGGACCCCATTCGAGTCGGGTTTCGAGCCGCTCGGGTCGTGCCAGGACGCGAGGATGTCTGCACCGCCGTCGCTGGAACCATCATCGACCGCGACGATCTCCAGCGGCCGCCATGATTGAGCGACCAGAGCCCGCATGCAATCGTCGATGTGCTCCGAGCCGTTTCGGACGGAGACGGAGAGCGTGACCAGCGGGAGTTCAGAACCATCCTGACCGTCGGCCTCTGTCACTGGCCGGTCCGCCGGCTCAACCGGAGGGGGATGCTCTAGGTCTGCGGATGTCGTCATCATCAGTCAGCCTCGGCTTCATCGAACGAGTCGAGCAGGTCTCTGGCCCGCCGCTTGGCGGCTGGATTGACCGTGCGAACTACCACCCCGCTGTCAGGTTGACCGTACATCAGATGAGCACCCAGAGGGGCCAGAAGAATCAGCAGGATGGGCGCGAGATCCTCCTCGCCCTGTACCTCTATCAGGCATTCGGTCGGCTCTCCGAGAGCGTCGATGCAGGCGTCGGCGAGGGCCGGTGTCAGAACCCCTGCTGGATTCTGACAGGACAGGCGTCTCGCGAATCGGTTAGGATCGATCGTCGAGACGCCTGACCAGGGCCGCCGCTTGGTCATGCCATCGACGAGCCCGACCCATGGCACCACACCGGCGCTCAGGAGAGCGGCTACCGTCACATCGCCGACCGCGATGACAGCGTCGAGTCCGAGGCCGACTCCACTCACCGCCTCGATGGCGGAGGCGATTGCGATGTCGGGCTGCTCCTCGGGACCTTCGTGCAGCAGGCCCATCGGCTGTTTCAGGTCGGCGTCGAGGCGGTCCGGCATCCGAACGACCCGGTCGAATGCGGCGCGGTCGAACCACGGCACTCCATCCCGGTCGATGACACCGTCGCGTACCCTCGTCGACGAGACCACCTCGCCATCCGGTCCCGACACCTGCTCGACGACGAGGATGCTCAGTGGAGCCAGACCGTTGGCGACTCGGATCTCGTTGATCTCCTCGCAACCGGACCGAGTGTCCGGCGTGCAGGCGATTATGTCGCAATCGACTCGCACCGGCGCCGGTCCGAGTTCGTGCTCCAGAGGATGAATCGATGCCTTGTGGGCGAAATCCTCGCTGGTCAGCCACCGCATGATGGCGGTCTCTCGGATTGAGAACGCCTCGATCAATTCCGACTTGCGACCGGCCATGGCATCTGAGACCAGATGAATCTCGAGATGATCGCAGGCAGCAGCCGCGGCGTGAAGAAGCGCGTGATGGCCGACATGCAGACGGTCGAAGGTGCCACCCAGCAGGCAGCGGCTGAGGGCCATCGGTGAAGCGGGGTTCAGCGACGGCCTTCAATGCTGTCTGAGATTATGGGGGTGTCCCGAAGCCAAACTGCCCTCTTCATCGCGTCAGCTCTGGGGCTTGACCCGGCTCCGGGACGGCTGTCGGACGGAGCGGTTGTCCCATGAATCATCCCATACTGGTCATCCGGGGACCCATGCTCCGTCCCCCGTTCGGTTGCGCCACTGCTCATTCCCTGAGGTCCCAGTGGTCTTCGACGAACGGTTCGAACCTCGGTCGTGGTGCCGCGGTTCATCCGTCACTCTCCGGCTGGGGAGGACGTCCGCGCGGTGTTGCCGCCGAGGCCGCCCGTGGCTCGTGCGGCCTCGATATGAACCCCTCGTATCGGGCCGAGTCCTCCATCGGCGCGAAAGAGGCGGATTCCGACCGTTCAGTGAATGGTCTCGATGCTGCCCAGGTCCGCATGGTGGCCGGTCAGCCTGGACAGCAATCTGGTGGAGGCGATCGGGTCTCCGGCCATGGCGTCGGCCGGTTCGAACCGCGGCCACAGATCGACCGGCTGGGCCAGCCAGCCGATCAGATGATGTGTCCGCCCAGGACTTGGTGTCGTCGATCGTCGCGCAGCATCGAGTGAGTCCAGCAGATCGAGCAGTCCTTCGAGGCCCGGAT
>CAUZSY010000168.1:0-4310 GCA_963582725.1 Candidatus Thalassarchaeaceae archaeon | reverse complement strand
CGAAGAGTGCCAGCCACAGGCGTTCTTCGCTTCCAACGGTCCAGGGGATCCGGCCCATCCCGGCGCGGCGACGACAGCCCGGCGGACTCTCGCTTCGGCAGTCAGGGCTGGCCTGCCGACGATGGGCATCTGTCTCGGCCACCAACTACTCGGACTGGCCGCTGGACTTCGCACCTACAAGCTGCTCTATGGACACCGTGGTGCCAACCAGCCGGTCGTCGACGTTGTCACCGGCAAGGTCAGCATCACCTCACAGAATCACGGATTCGCCGTCGAGGACCCGGCTAGAGGAATGCTCGCCCCTCATCCGTCGGGCAGCTGCGCTGAAAGGACTCAGAACGCTCTTGGCGCGGAGATCGAAGTACGTTACGTCAACGCCAATGACGGCACCGTCGAGGGTCTCGACGTCGAGGGTCGGCCGGTCTTCACCGTCCAGTTCCATCCCGAGGCGTGCCCCGGTCCTCACGATGCCAACCCGCTGTTCGACCGCTTCAGCGGCATGGTCGCAGAACACCTCGGTACTTCAATTCCAGATCACCTGTCACCAATAGCTACGCCTGCTGCGGTCTCACTGCTGCCGACCGCCGGCGCCGGCTTCAGAGGTGATGGGTGATGCCTCGGCGGGACGATCTCGAAAGGGTGATGATCCTCGGCAGCGGTCCGATCCGCATCGGTCAGGCGGCCGAGTTCGACTTCTCCGGCTCGCAGGCGTGCCGAGCCTTGAGGGCTGAGGGTTACGAAATCATCCTGGTCAACAGCAATCCAGCCACCATCCAGAACGATCCGTCGATGGCCGACCGAATCTACATCGAGCCACTGCTGCCCGACGTAGTGCGAAGGATCATCGAGATCGAGCGACCGGATGCGCTGCTGGCCGGCATGGGTGGCCAGACCGCTCTCAACATCGCCTCTACGCTGGCGCACGACGGCTCGCTCGATGACCTCGGTGTAGAACTGATAGGCTGCGACCTGGGCGCCATCGACGATGCCGAGGACAGGGCCAGGTTCAAACTGGTCTGCGAGGAGATCGGCCTGCCGGTGCCACGCGCCGTCGCTTGCTGCAGTATCGAGGAAGTGCTCGCGGCGGCTGAGGAGATAGGTCAGTTCCCGGTCCTCGTCCGACCCGCTTTCACACTCGGTGGATTGGGTGGAGGGACGGCGTGGAACAGGGGTGAGCTGGTCGAGATAGCGAGTCAGGGGATTCTGCACAGCAGAATAGATCAGGTGCTGATCGAAGAGAGCATCCTCGGCTGGCAGGAGCACGAATACGAGGTGATGCGCGACGCCGCTGACAACGCCATCATCGTCTGCACGATGGAGAACATCGACCCGATGGGCGTCCATACTGGTGAATCGGTCGTCGTCGCGCCACAGCAGACGCTGTCCGACCGCGATCATCAGATGCTTCGGAACGCCGCCCTCAAGCTGATTCGACGTCTCGATATCAAAGGCGGATGCAACGTGCAGTTCGCTTTCGACCAGAGCAGCGGTGACTTCCGTGTCATCGAGGTCAATCCTCGCGTCTCCCGATCCTCCGCCCTCGCCTCCAAGGCGACCGGCTACCCGATCGCCCGGATGGCCGCTCTGATCGCTGTCGGATACCGGCTAGACGAACTGCCGAATCCGATCACCGGCAAAGGCACGACTGCGGCCTTCGAGCCGACCCTCGATTACTGCGTCGTCAAGATTCCACGCTGGCCGTTCGATAAGTTCCGGACGGTCGATCGTCGACTAGGCACTTCGATGAAGTCGACCGGTGAGGTGATGGCGATCGGCCGCGGCTTCGAAGAGGCGTTCTTGAAGGCCGTCGCATCTCTGGAGGTCGACCAGCCGCATCCGAGGCCATTGACGATGGCTGATTCGGGCAAAGGCGAGGGGTCGAGCAGCCGGGCTCTGGAGCCACTGCCCGATGACATCCTGGAAGAGTGGTTGAGGGTGCCCACAGACCGGCGGATGATGGCGCTGCTGGAAGCGTTCCGAAGAGATTGGGACATTGAGAGAGTTCGCGATCTGAGCGGCGGCATCACACGCTGGTTCCTGCACGGCTTTCAGCGGATGGCCGCCATAGAGGCTGAGGTCGTCGCCTGCGGCTTCACTGGGTCCGGCGACGGCGGGATGCAGCCGTCGCAGATCGATGAGCAGCGATTGAGGCGCTGGAAGGGATTCGGCATGGCCGACGCCCACATCGCCGACGCTCTGGCGGGATTCCCGGCCACCGGACCGGCTTCTCTGACAGGTGCCAGGAGCGCTCTCGCGGTGATGGAGAGGCGCCATCTGTTGAAGATTCACCCTGTCTATAGGATGGTTGACAGCTGTGCGGCTGAGTTCGCCGCGGTGACCCCGTACTACTACTCGACATACGAGGGCGGCAACGCTCCGGCCGGCGTTGACAGAGTACCCCACGAGCGGCGGCTCCGAGATGATGGCAGCGATGCCAGACGCATCGTCGTCGTTGGCTCGGGGCCGATCAGAATCGGTCAGGGGATCGAGTTTGATTACGGTTGTGTGCACGCTGTGATGGCGATTCGCGATGCCGGACACGAAGCGATTCTCCTGAACAACAATCCGGAGACCGTGTCGACCGACTTCGACACCAGCGACCGGCTCTACTTCGACCCGCTGACCCTCGAATGCGTCTGTGAAGCACTGCTGCGTGAGTCGGCGGATGAGATCCTGCTGCAGTTCGGTGGTCAGACGGCGATCGATCTCGCCCTGCCGCTGGCCGAGCGGTTGCCGCACCTGTCAAGCCTCGGTGCCCCGACCGAGATCGCCGGCACATCGCCCGACGCCGTCGATGAAGCGAGCGATCGAGAGCGCTTCGAAGCGTTCGCGAAGCGCTGTGACCTCCGCATGCCAGAAGGTCAGACCGGGCGAACGCCAGACGAGGTCCGGGCAGCCGTCGAGAAGATAGGCTTCCCGGTTCTCATCAGACCATCCTACGTGCTCGGCGGCAGGGGAATGGAGATTCTCGCGGACGAGACGCAGTTGAACGCCTACATGGCGGAGGCGTACATAGCCGCGGATCGACCGCTGCTGGTTGACCAGTATCTCGGCGGCGCCACCGAGCTTGATGTGGATGCGGTCTGCGATGGCGAGGCCGTATACATCGGAGCGGTGATGGAACATCTGGAGGAAGCCGGCATACACAGCGGCGATTCGACCTGCTTCATCCCGACCCAGAACATCTCGGAATCGGTCATGCGTACGGTTCGTCAGTGGACCGAGAGGATCGGATGTGAACTGGGCATCGTCGGTTGTTTCAACATCCAGTTCGCCATACTAGACGAGGTCACGTACGTGCTGGAAGTCAATCCGCGCGGCTCCCGCACCTTTCCGTTCGTCGCCAAGGCGACAGGTGTCCCATTGGCCAGGATCGCTGCCCAGATGGCGATGGGTCGAAAACTGGATGAAGTCGAGATCCCCGAGATCGTATCCGATCTGGTCTGCGTCAAGGCACCAGTGTTCCCATTTCTCAAACTGCGCGGTCTCGACCCGGCTCCAGGTCCAGAGATGAAGTCGACTGGCGAGGTGATGGGGTCGCACGAGAATCCCGCCGCTGCCTATCTCAAGGCACGGATGGCGACCGAGATCCCGGTGCCGACCGAGGGAGGCGTCTATCTGACCGTCAAGAGTGCTGACAAACAGAGCCTAATTCCGATTGCTCTGGAACTGCAGCGACTCGGTTTCCGGTTGTATGCGACTCCCGGCACGGCGAACGTGCTGAGAGATGCCGGCGGCATGAGCGTGGACACCGCCTATAGAATCGCAGAGCATCGATCACCCGACGCTCTCGATCTGATGCGTCGCGGCGAGATATCGCTGGTCATCAACACACCGAGCAAGAGCGGTGGCGCGGTGCTCGATGGCAACATGATGCGCCGGCTCGCGGTCGAGTTGAACATCCCGTTCGTGACGACCATGAGTGGCGCTAGGATGGAGGTCGAGGCGATCGCCGTCGCCAGAATCGGCGTGCCTGAACCGCGCACCCTCGCCGGCAGCCCGCCGCTTCCCCGGTAGAATGGATCGCATTGTCAGAGGGGGCTGGCAGGACAGCGCTCGCTCGCCTCCCACGAACGCGATCGGAGTGCCGATGCTAGGACTTCCGGGCTGGACTCAGCAGGCGTCGTACGCCTCGATGAGGTACTGGGTTACCGGACTCGTCCAGGCGAGGTCGGCCAGTCCATCCTCGCCGTGCTCGCCGTATATCCTGATGATGTCTTGGACCCGTACGTTGCCCTCGGCCGAGCGCGCCAGTATGGTCCGAGGTTTCAGCGTCTTGCCGGTCCCGTGCGGGTCGTAGACCGTGTCGA
>CAUZSY010000167.1:0-4331 GCA_963582725.1 Candidatus Thalassarchaeaceae archaeon | reverse complement strand
AAACAGCCGTTCAGCGGCGGCCTCGACATGTGGGCGACTCCGAGTGGCAAGAGTAGCAAGACCAGCATCAACCTGCTGTCCGGAGGCGAATCGTCGATGGCTGCCCTGGCCCTCATCTTCGCCATCCAGGACTACGAGCCGAGTCCGTTCTACTACTTCGATGAGGTCGACCAGAACCTCGACGCCCTGAACGCGAAGAGCATCGCGACGCTCTGCAGACTGCGCAGCCAGCGGGCCCAGTTCATCATGGTCACGCTGCGCAAGGTCAGTCTGCAACTGGCCGACCACCACATCGGCGTCACCCAGGCCGGAGACGGATGCAGTCGTCTGATCCATGACTTCGGCCGCGACGCCGCGATAGAGCTCGGCGAAGCCGCGCAGGCGGAGATGAAGGCGCAACGCCTCGCCGAGGAGCAGCGCAACAGCATGCCGGCGCTGCCGAGCGCCGACGATCGACCCAGGGTGCCAGAGGAGTTGCCGACTCCGAAGAGTCTCGGCGGGCTCGACGAAGATGCTCTGACAGCAGCCCGGGCGGCGGTCGAAGCAGCAGCCGCCGGAGATGCCGCCGAGCCGGAGGTGACTATCAGCGAGGCTGAGAGCGACACCCTGCAAGGACTAGGCAAGCGGGCCGAGGAGTGGCGTGAGGATATCGAAGAGCGAATCGATTGGGAGCAGTCCGTCAAGGCGGCGGCCGAGCCGACAGCCGATTCTGACGCCGAGCCAGAGGAGGCCGAGCAGATTACGGAAGCCACCTCCACCGCGGACGGAGAGGGCGGAGCGTGAGCAGCATGGCGAATGAGCGGGCAGAGGCGGCGCAGGTCGCAATCGGTGTGTTCGATGCGCACGCGATGCGCAGCGACATCGTCGCCAGACTGCTTGGTGGTGAGGTTGATGTCGAATCCCACCGCTATCTGGATCGGTTGACCGAGATATGCGAGATGGAAAGCGCCGAGCACCAGATGCTCATCGACCCGATTGACCGCAGCATCGCCGTCGTGCTGCAATTGTTCCAGGACTCATCTCTAGATCCTTGGGACATCGACCTCGAATCGTTCATCGAACTGTTCCGGGAGCGCATCTCTGACGCCGAGAACATCGATCTCCCGACCTGTGGTCGACTGATCAGGATGGCTTGGCGCATCCTGCACGCACAGACCTTCTCATTGATCGAGCGGCACGAGCGCTGGGACGAGCCGGAAGACGAGTTCGGATTCGACATCGGCTGGGAGGCCGAACTCGATGACGAGGATTACAATTTCAGCATCAGTGTTCTTTCTGGGGCTGCTGCCGATCTGCTGCCCGGCATGTTCGAGGGGCGGATCAAGCGTCAGGAAGGCCGACCGGTCACCCTGATGGAGATGCTGTTCTCCCTGAAGGACGCCCACTCCGAGGCACAAGAGAGACAATTGCGAGAACAGGCCCGCGTCAAGCACAGAGCTGAACTCGATGCGGCGATGAAGAACGTCTCATCGAGGATGCACGACGAGAACCTCGAGGAGGACCTCCAGCGTTCCTGGATCGCGATGCGGTCACTGGAACCGGGCGGTGGGCCGGTCGAGTTGCAGCGTCTGCGAGAGCGGTTGCGACAGGTCGCCATAGAGGAGGGGGCCACCGATGACGATGCCAGGACTGACGGCGAGATATCCGGCTTCATCTCATCGCTCTTCCTGACTCACCGCGGCTTGGTCGACCTCTGGCAGATTGATGGTCCGGGGGGTCAGATATTCGTCCAGGACAGATGGCCTGACTCGGCCTCCTATCAGGCGATCGATGAGGAAATGCAGGCTGAGAGAGATGGCATGGGTGGTGTCTGAGATGGCAGCGGAACCGACGCTGGAGACGCTGCTGGAGGCGCTGCTGTTCTGTTCGGGCGAGTCACGGACCGCCGAGCAGATCTCCGAGGCGCTCCAGCGCGATCAAGGCGAGGTCGCCGAATCACTTGAATCGCTGTCGAAGACGATGAAGCGTCGACGCGGCGGTGCGCTGCAGATCGTCTCGGTCGGTGGCCGCTGGTCGATGGAGGTGCGGCCGCACCTGTCGACGCACCTGCCAGACGGGATACGAGGCGACATCCCTGAACGGCTGCAACGGGCCGCCGCACTGATCGCATACCATCAGCCGATGATGCAGAGCGAATTGGTCGACATGATGGGGCAGATCGCCTACGAGTACGTCCGTTCACTGGCCCGACTCGGCTTGATCGACCGGCGCCGCAAGGGCAACAGCAGACGATTGGTCACGACGAGACGTTTCGCCGAGCGTTTCCAATGTCCCGCCGTCGATCCGGCGGCGGTGCGCGCTTGGTTCAGGCAGCAGGCGGCCGCCGCCGGGCTGAATTCAGACGACCTCGTCGAGAGCATCAGATTGCTCGATTCGAGTGTCGGTGACGATACGATCGTCATCGCCGAACACGACGAAGAGGACGAAGACGATCGGTCGAGCGAGGAGGCGCGCTCGCCGGTCCCCGACAACCACATCTGATCGGCCGGACGATTCAACTCGATGGATTTCGTTCAACCGTTCAGAGCCGTCGCAATTCAGCCAGCGCGTTCTCGACCATCGTCTGGGTGATCGGCCCCGCATCAGCTCGGACGGCGTCACTGAGCAGGTCGATCTCATCGGCCTCGGCACCGGCCGCCATGACCATGTTGCGCAAATGCAGATCCATGTGGCCCTGCTGGATGCCGTCCGTGCAGAGGGCGCGCATCGCAGCGAGGTTCTGAGCCAGTCCCGTGCTTGCCAGCACACCCGCGAATTCTCCAGCGCTGGCCACATCCAGCAGTTCGAGGTTGGCCCTGGCTGTCGGATGGATCTTGCAGGCACCACCGACGATGCCGACGGCCATCGGCAATTCTATCGAACCGGCCAGGAAACCCTCCTCGTCGACCCACCAATTCGTCAATGAGCGATATCGACCGCTCAGCGAGGCCCATGCATGCGCACCCGCCTCCAGGGATCTCCAATCCTGCCCGCAGGCGAGACCCACAGCAGATATTGCGTTCATCACGCCCTTGTTGTGGGTGGCGGCCCGCCAAGGATCGGCATCGGCGAAATCGTGCGCGAGAATGATGTCTCGAATCACTCGAACCCCCTCATCGGCATCGCCATCGCTGGCTATGTCCGCCGGCGATAAACGACATCTGGCTCTGGCCAACCGGTGGCTGGCCAGGTTGGAGACTATGCGGAGCAGAACCCTGCCGCCGCTCAGTGATTCGATTTGGGGGGCGATGCGTTCTGCCATCGTGTTGACCGCGTTGGCACCCATAGCGTCCCGAGTGTCGATGATCAGATGGACCACCATCATTGGTCCGCTGACAGTTTCGACGGTTCGAACCTCGATCCTCTTGCAACCTCCTCCGAGGCGGATCATCGTTGACTCGACATCATTGCACATCCGGATCAGATCGTCTGCGGAATCGAGGATGGCCAGCTCCGCGGCATCGATGTCGACTACCTCGACGATCTGGATCTGCCCGATCATCAGCGGCGGGTCCACTGCCGTCGTGAAACCTCCACTCGCTCTGGCTCGTTTGGCGATGTTGCTGGCCGCGGCGACGATGCTCGACTCCTCGACGCAGAAGGGGATGAGTCGCGGGATTCCATCGATGATGAAGTTCGTGGCGACACCCACCGGCAGGGACATCCGTCCGACGACGTTCTCGATCATCCCGTCTGCGGTCGCTTCATCCAGACCAGCTTCACCTGTCCAGGCCGCCAGAGCGGCATCGGACAGGTCTGTGGTGGCACGGATGACGGCTCGGCGCTCGGCCATCGTTAGGCGATAGAGTCCGCTGATACGGCTGTCTTCGACCGCCATGTGCGGGTTGTGCCGGACGGCCGGCCGCCTTAGTGGATTCGCCTGTCAGACCGCTGTACACCTGACAACTCGGTGTTCCCCTCACATCTGCGCCGATGCCCCATCTAGCCTCTGGCGGGCTGCTGCCGAGGGCCGATTAACGCGTCTAACACATCGGGGTGACGCGGGACGAAGCGTTAGAAGGCGTTAATCGTCTTGTGGAGAACTTCGCATCAGGCATCGATTCAGTCGCTCGGCGATCGGAGCGATGCGTGAAACAAAGCGTGAGTGGAGTGGTAATACGCGCGAACGAGTTATACCGTGAGATGTTTGCGGCCGAGGATGGCGGAGCAGAGCATCGAGAGGTTGGGCATTCCTCTGATGCGAGGCAATCCCTTCTCGATGCGACCTCTGGAGGCGGCAGAGGCGGAGTCGCTGATCGGCCGCCGTGACATCATCAGAGAGTGGAACGAGCACATCCGCACAGGCAGTTCCAGACTAATCGCTCTGATAGGTGAGCGCGGCTCGGGTCGGA
>CAUZSY010000166.1:0-4333 GCA_963582725.1 Candidatus Thalassarchaeaceae archaeon | reverse complement strand
AGAGCGAGGTGCACCTCGTCACCGGGGAAGCCGGCTCGGTGCGCTTCGATGACCGTCGCGGCGACGGCGACGCAGAGCGCGTAGTAGAGGAACACGATAGGTGGATGAACGACCATCAGGTCGGTCTGCAGAAGCGCGTTCATCTCGCCGCGAGACGCGCCCTCCACGGCCAGACGGAACGGCCGCAGCATGGCCGCCAGCAGCAGCAGCACCCCGATCGCGACATGCATCGCGAACCCGTCGGTGGCCAACTCGTCGTCACGGCGCCGCAGCCACAGTCTGACGAGCGCCAGCATCGCGGCCCAGAGCAGCAGCGGGCCGGCTCGGCCGGCCCAGACGGCTGACACGCGATAGGCCAGCGGCAGTGACGCCGAGCCGTAGGTCCTGACCAGCGCCAGCGAATCCCAGTCCACGAGGAAGGCGAGCAGCAGCAGCCCGAAAGGCAGCATCTCGAGGCCGAGCACCAACGACTCCGTCGCCGGTGCCTGCCGCTCGCGGAACGCGTGCGTCGCTGCGAAGACGGCGGCGCCCGCCCCGAACAACGGCAGCAGCGCGTCGAGCATGGTGTTCGCCGCTTCGCCGCTGACGATGCGCAAGCCATCAGGCTGGCGGTCTCCGCCGCTTCCGCCGACCGGTCAGTAACGAGGCTCGAGGGCCGGGGGCCGACATCGGACCAGCCAACGGAAACAGGCGGGGCAGCGGCAGGAAGGGTGTGACGGCGGACGACGGCAGGAGGGAAGCGAACAGCTGGCAATCGTAGGGGGCCTGAGACGGCGGAGGGAGTCACCAGCCGTAGTGCTTGGCCCGGCTGTAACCGAACGCCAGCATCGCCGGCACCACCCGCCTGAAGAACAGACTCGGCCGTCTGAACAGCAGACGGAGGCCTATCTTCGCCTTTCCGCTCACCCCCATGTCCGACATCTCCTCGGGGAAGCAGCGCGCCATCGTCGAGAGATCGTCGTCGGACAGCGCGTAGAGGGCCGTCTTGCCGCGCAGGATCTTCCGATACGGTGGGAATTCCGCCTTCCAGAGCGCCGGATAGGCCGCCAGACCGTTCGCGTCGAACTCACCCGAGGCGATTCCAGCGGCAGCCGTCTCAGCCGCGTAGGCCGCCGACTTGAGCGCCAGATGCGAACCGCCTTCGAAAAGTGGTGAAGTGAAACCTGCAGCGTCGCCGACCAGCATCAGCCCGTCGGAATGCGTCCTCTCGTGCGGACCCGAGATGGGTATGGTGCCGCCGAAACCTCGGATCGCCCCATCACGCCATGACGGATTGACATGTTCCAGCGCCTTGAATCCGGTGTTGGAGATGAACGCGTCGAGCGATTTCTTGGTAGCCGACTTGTCCTCGGTCACCAAGCCGACGTTGGCCCTGCCATCGGCCTTGGGAATCATCCACAGGTAGCCCTTCTCGGCGTATTTCGGCCAGATGTAGAAATCGAGGTAGCCATCGGTCGGCACCTCCAGCAACTCGTACTGCATGCCGGCTATCACCTGAGGGCGAGGATTCAGTTCCAGCAGTCGCGAGCAGACTCCAGCCACCCCGGAGGCGTCGATCACCACCTTCGCCTCTACCGGGAATCGTTCACCCTTACCGGTGCACCGCCAACCATTGAAACGGCCATCCCGTTCCAGCCGCTCCATCCCCTGCAGCCTGTGCTGCAAGGCGAGAGTCACGCCGACATCGGTCGCCTGTTGCACCAGCCAGCGCTCGAACAGATGCTTCTCCAGGACATACCCCGGTTCGGTCAGCAGCTTCGCCGTGCCGTCGGGAAATATGACCCGGATGCCCTCGACCCTGAGGCTGATGACCGATTCCGGCAGGTCGAGTTCGAGATTGTCGACAGCGATGTCCGAGATGCATTCGCCGCAGTGTACCGGCGTGCCGATCTCCGAGTGGTCCTCGATCAGCAGCACGTCGAGTCCCGCACGCGCGGCGTGCAGTGCGGCCGAGCCGCCACCGGGTCCGGCGCCGACGACCAGAACGTCGCATCGTGTCGACTCGTCGGACTCCAGTCGCTCCGCCAACGCCGCCACCGAGTATCACCGCGTGTCCGCCGGACTTCAAGACCGCGGTCGAATCGAGGTTGGATGGCAGACGCCGTCTAGGTGGTCGAGGCGTTGTCGGTCAGAGCGGTTTCAAGGCCGCGGCATTTCATAGTGGGAGCGTCTCGGCGTCGCGTGGGCTGGCGTGACCTCTCCTCGTACATCGCCGCCCTCGATGCGGCCGGCCAACTGCTGCGCGTCGCTCAGCCGGTCGATGTTCGCCTCGAGGCGGGCTGCGCGGCCGACCTGGCTGTCAAGGCGGCTGGTCCGGCGCTGTTGTTCGAGAAGCCGAGACTCGATGATGGCAGCATAAGCGAGTTCCCACTGGTGATGAACCTGTTCGGCAGCAGGGAACGAGTGATGATGGCGCTCGGCGTCAACCGGCCTAGCGAGGTCGGCGAGCGCATG
Source organism: Candidatus Thalassarchaeaceae archaeon (assembly GCA_963582725.1). Classification (GTDB taxonomy): domain Archaea; phylum Thermoplasmatota; class Poseidoniia; order Poseidoniales; family Thalassarchaeaceae; genus CAUZSY01. The sequence goes on along the minus strand of CAUZSY010000166.1, from coordinate 1,879 downwards.
GTGGCTCTGATGAAGCCCGACGTCAGCGCCATCAGCCGTCGCCCCTGGCAGGCGCTGCCGCTGGTCAGGACAGGAATGTCGATGGCTCCGAAACGGGTGCGCCGAGCACCATGTCAGCAGGTCAGGATGACGGAGCCCGACGTCACTCGACTGCCGATCCCGACGACCTGGCCTCTCGACGCCGGTCCGTTCGTCACCCTGCCGCTGGTCGTCACGCGTGACCGGAACAGCGGCCTTCACAATCTCGGCATGTATCGCAGCCAGGTGTTCGGCCGGCGCGAGATGGGGCTGCACTGGCAGACGCACAAGCATGGTGCCGACCACGCCGCCGACCACGCCACCGAGCGCACTGGCGACCACGACAAGGGACGAGCCGCCGGACCTCCCGACAGCCCTGCCAGTGAACGGATACCGGTCGCCATATGCCTCGGTGGACCGCCCGAACTGATCTTCAGCGCCATCGCGCCTCTGCCCGACAACCTGACCGAGTACGAGTTCACCGGCTTCCTCCAGCGTCGTCGTCTCCGGCTGGTCGAGGCGATGACCCAGAAACTGCTCGTGCCAGCCGATTGCGAAGTGGTCATCGAAGGATACTGGAAGCCTGAGGAGAAGCGGGGCGAAGGTCCATTCGGCGACCATTTCGGCTACTACTCGCTCGAATCCGACTATCCGTACATGCATGTCACCGCGATCACCCATCGCAGGAACGCGGTGGTGCCGATGACCATAGTCGGCAAGCCACCGATGGAGGACGGCTATCTAGGTGAAGCGATCGGCGACGCCTTCCTGCCGGTGCTGCGATTCCAGCATCGAGATGTCGTCGACCTGTTCCTGCCGCTTGAGACAGGCTTCCACAACCTCGCCATCGTCGCCTCCGCCCAGCGCTATCCACGCCAGGCGAGGAAGACCGCGCTCGGTCTCTGGGGCGCCGGCCAGATGATGTTCCTGAAGACCATCGTCGCAGTCGATCCGGATCATGATGTCAAGGATCTCGATGCGCTGCTCGACGCTCTCGATTCGAAGGTTCTCATCGAGCGTGACCTGACGGTGCTCGATGGCATGGTGGCCGACACGCTGGCACACGCCGCGCCATGGGAGAACGTGCACAGCAAGCTGCTGATCGATGCGACGACACCAGCCGGTGAGGACCACGACCGGCGATCACCCTCCGGTGGCGTCGATGGAGAGATGGTGAGGGCCATCGCGGCACTGGCGGACGTGACCGACGCTCGGCTGCTCAGGTCGTCGATCGTCGTGGTATTGACCAAGGCGCGAGGAGTCATTGCAATCGACCAATTGAAGAATTCAATATGGCAATTGGAAGAATCTCGGAATCTTCGATGGCTCCTGCTGACCGATGACGAGGTCTCTCTCGACCAGGCGGGAGCCCGGCGGAAACTGCTCTGGCAGCTGTTCTGTCGATTCGAGGTCAGCCGGGACCTTCACTTCGATGCCGAGCGTCGGCGCGTCTGCTGGGATGCGACGACTCCATTGACCGACCCCGAGGCCGAACCGCCGGTGCGCGAGTGGCCGCCGGTCTGCGAACACGACGACGAGGTCCTCGAGAAGGTCAGGGGATGGCTGCGGTGGGAGTGAAGCAGATTCTCCGATTCGTAAAGATCGAGCACACTCTGTTCTCGCTTCCCTTCGTCCTGATTGGATACCACCTCGCCCACCGTGAGTTCGGTTCTGAACAGATGGACCTGTTCTGGATTATCGTGGCGGCGGTTGGGGCCAGAGGATTGGCCATGTCGTTGAACCGCATCATCGATCGTGACATCGATGCGGAGAACCCGCGTACTGCGGATCGACTCCTGCCCTCTGGCTCTATGTCGATGCAAACCGCTTGGATTCTCTCCGGGATATTTCTGGCAATGCT
>CAUZSY010000165.1:0-4348 GCA_963582725.1 Candidatus Thalassarchaeaceae archaeon | reverse complement strand
AGACGAGCACGATGAACGCGAGCGGCGCCAGCACCATAGCACCGTTGTCATCGAGCCAGGTGAGACGAGGTCGCTCGGCCGCGACGGTGATCGCCGCGATAAGTGGTGCGAGGAAGGCTGGCGTGCCTAGTGCGAAGGCGGCGAACAGCCAGATGGCGGTCGTCAGGACGAATCCCAGCACGACTGTCTGTCGCTCACCGACTCCGTACCGTCGCGCCTCGCCGAGCGCCGGGTCTACGATGGCCAGACTCCATATCACCGGTGCCCCGTATGCGGCCCCCGCGACGCCCGCCTCCGGCGCTATCAGAACGGTCAGCGAGATCGAGAAGACGCCCCAGAACAGCGCCGAGGGTTGTCTCGCCTCGTACTCCCGCTGGCCGTAGACGACGAGACCGGTGCGCAGCCGAACGCCCTCCATCACGAGCACCGTGAAGCCGATGATCGATGCGATCATGCGAACCGGGATGTCGATCGTCGCAGCGATGCTATCGCCCCACCAGTAGTACAGCACCGGCACAAGCACGATGGCGAGATGGACCGTCCGACGCAGCAGATGACCACCCATGCCGCCGACCGAGGCCGGCACATGGTCGTGCACGTTAGGTTCCTCCACGACCTCACCGTCAGCCACCCCGGGATCACTCATGAGGAGCCCTCCTGACCCAGCATCCGCGCCGCTTCCGCGGCTGAGATGTCGCCAGCCGCCATCGATTCCACCAGTTCTTCGAAGCGCGCGTCCGACAACGCTGACGATTCGAGGGCTGCCAACAATCGGAGACGGGCTCGTGCATGCGTCGCGTCTGCCCGTCGAGGCAGTTCCTGCAGGCTGGCCATCAGGTCGTCCAGGCCTGCGCCGGTGCGAGCCGACACCAGCACCACCGGCGGTGGATTCGAATCTAGCGATGCGGCCGAACGGAGTGAGTCGGCTGCCTGTTCGGCGCCTGGCAGATCGGACTTGTTGACCACGATTAGGTCGCACAGCTCGCTGATGCCGGCCTTCTCAGCCTGGATCGAGTCGCCCCGGTCAGGACCCTCGACGAGGATGATGCGATCGGCGAGGGTCGCTATGCCGAGTTCGGCCTGACCCGCACCGACGGTCTCGATGATCAAACGGTCCCTGCCGCAGGCGAGCAGCACGGCGACCATGGCGTGGATGCGAGCCGCCAAGCCACCTGAGACCCCGCGCGTCGCCATCGAACGGACATGCACGGCATCGCTGGCGCCGCTCTCGGTCATTCGCATGCGGTCGGCCAGCAGCGCGCCGCCGCTGAGCGAAGACGAAGGGTCGACGCAGAGGACACTGACCGATCTGCCAGCCTCGGACCATGCTGTCGCGATGTGGTCGACCAGACACGACTTGCCGACCCCCGGCGGGCCGGTGATGCCGAACACGGTCGCAGACGAGGATCCGTCGTCAGACCGAGGAGGGATCACGGAGGCGGCCAGACGAAGCGCTGCTGGCTGACCTGATTCTACCAGACTGAGGAGACGGCCCAAGGCTCTGCGGTCGCCGTCCTTCGCGGCACTGAACAGATCGCTCTCCGAGTCGGCAGCCACGCTCTCACGCCCAGCGCCACTCGGCGTCCTCGCCGACCCCCACCGCATCGCCGGCATCGCGTCGCTCAGCGGCGGTGGTCAGGAATTCCAGCACCTCGGAAGTAGTCGTGCCGGGTCCGAAGATCGCCCTGACGCCGTCATCGTGCAGTGAAGGCCGCTCCGATGAAGGGATTATCCCGCCTCCGAACACGATCACATCGTCCAGTCCTCTGGTTCGCAGCAGGTCGCAGATCCTCGGGAACAGATGATCGTGGGCACCGGACAGCGACGACAGTCCTAGCACATCGGCGTCCTCATCCTCGACTATCGTGACGATCTCCTCTGGAGTCCGTCGCAGTCCGGTGTAGATGACCTCGTGGCCGGCGTCCCTGAGGGCTCTGGCGATCACCTTCGCACCACGGTCGTGGCCGTCGAGTCCGGGTTTGGCGATGACCACTCGCACGCTCTTCCTCCGACTCCGAGGGGTGGTGTGGCCGCCTTGAAGCATCCGACCGAAGGCACGGCCATGGTCATCGCTGCATCGGCGGTCGCCTGAACGCCGGAGCCGGAGGATGGATTATTGGCTATGTGCGTGACCCGTGGGTTCATGCAGACGGCTGAACAGCGCTTGAAGGAGCTGCTCCGCCGCAAGGCGCAGGCCGAGGCGGGGGGTGGACAGCAGCGCGTCGACGCCCAGCACGGCAAGGGCAAGATGACCGCACGTGAGCGGGTGGAGGGATTGCTGGATGAGGGTTCGTTCCAGGAGATCGACCCTCTGGTCGAACACCGCTGCAAGGATTTCGGCATGGACTCGAACATCATCCCAGGCGACGGGGTGATCACCGGCCACGGCACCATTCTCGGCAGGATCGTTTACTGCTACTCTCAGGATTTCACGGTCTACGGTGGCAGCCTGGGCGAGATGCATGGACTGAAGATCTGCAAGGTGCTCGACATGGCGCTGAAGAGCGGCATCCCGATCATCGGCATGAACGACAGTGGTGGCGCCCGCATCCAGGAGGGCGTCGCCAGCCTCGGCTCGTATGCCGAGATATTCTTCCGCAACGTCAGGGCGAGCGGTGTGATACCGCAGATCAGTGTCATCATGGGTCCTTGTGCTGGCGGTGCGGTGTACAGCCCGGCCATCACCGACTTCGTCATCATGGTCGATGGGACCTCGCACATGTTCATCACCGGTCCGGAGGTGATCAAGACGGTGACCAACGAGGATGTCTCGTTCGAGGAACTCGGTGGCGCCTCGACCCATGCCAGCCGCTCCGGCGTCACCCATTTCACGGCGGCGAACGATCAGGACGCCCTCGATCTCGTCAGGCGACTGATCTCTCACTTTCCGAGCAATAACCTCGAACGGCCGCCGAGCCAGCCGAGCGGCGATTCGGCCGACCGAATCTGCGAATCGCTAGATCGCCTGGTGCCGGAGGATGCGACGAAACCATACGACATTCTCGATGCCATACATACCATCGTCGACGACGGCGCGTTCCTCGAGGTGCAGGCCGATCTCGCCGGCAACATCGTGGTCGGCTTCGCCCGTCTGAATGGCGAGTCCATAGGGGTCGTCGGCAACCAGCCCAAGGTGCTGGCCGGCTGCCTCGACATAGATGCCTCTGTCAAGGCAGCCCGATTCGTCCGCTTCTGTGACGCTTTCAACATCCCACTGCTCACCCTCGTCGACGTGCCCGGCTTCCTGCCCGGTGCCGGTCAGGAGTGGGGTGGCATCATCAGACACGGCGCCAAACTGCTGTATGCGTATGCGGAGGCGACGGTGCCGAAGTTGACAGTCATCCTGCGCAAGGCGTACGGCGGCGCCTACGACGTGATGTCGTCGAAGCACATCCGCGGCGACTACAACATAGCTTGGCCGACCGCGCAACTGGCTGTCATGGGGGCTGAGGGGGCGGTTCAGATAATCCATCGACGGCGCATCGAGAGCGCTGGCAACCCCGAGCAGGAACGGCAGCGGTTGATCGATGATTTCACCGATAAGTTCGCCAATCCCTACAAGGCGGCTGCACTCGGCTATATCGACGACGTCATCAAGCCGTCCGAGACCAGACTGCGACTCTGCCGGGCCCTCGGAATGCTGCTCGACAAGCAGGAGATGAGACCCGCCAGGAAGCACGGCAACATTCCGCTCTGAGGTGATTCGGTGACGAAGAAGGCGACTTTCACCGAGCGGCTCACCCGAATCATCCGAGGCGCTCGAGAGACCGGCCCGGACCTGTCCGGCAGCGGCTCACCGATACGACAGAAGAGCAGCGAATCCGCTGACAACAGGGAGACGCTGCGTCGGTTGGCCGCTGCGATGGCAGTGATCCGACTTCTGTCAGACACCGCCGATCCGGCTGCCGCCGGACGCCGAAGGGGATCGGCCTACGCCTCCGACCATCGACGCGCTCTGCTCGGCGCGCCTGCAAGCAGGACCGGCGCCGAGCGCTCCGTCTGGCGGTGAGGTGATCACGATGAAGCACGACATCGTCATCGACGGCGAGACCTTCGAGGTCGAGTTGGAGCAGGTCGACGGCGGTTGGCAGGCGACCGTCGAAGGCCGCACCTACCTGATCGAGATGCCAGCCAGAGCCGCCGTCCAGCCGGCTCGGAGGCGCAGTGAAGGCAGCCGCAGGAAGTCGGGCATCGTATCGACGAACATCCCCGGGAAGGTGGTCACGGTGGAGGTTTCGATGGGGCAGGTGGTGCAGGAGGGCGAGGTTGTGTTGGTCCTCGAAGCGATGAAGATGCAGAACGAGGTGATGGCGCCGATCTCGGGCACCATCACGAGTATCAATTGCAG
>CAUZSY010000164.1:0-4481 GCA_963582725.1 Candidatus Thalassarchaeaceae archaeon | reverse complement strand
CGATCAGTGGTCGAGCCAGAGATTGCATGGTCCCATGCGTGAGAAGAACGAACGATTCCGTTACAGATTCCTCGTTCAGAATCGATGCGAAGGTATCGTAATCCACCACGGAAGCCGAAAAGAGATAGTATCGAATCATGCCTGCGAACAGGACGAACACGAGGAAACCTCCGAGCACCCTCGAACCGCGCTTGTTCAGATGCATCACCGCCCCGACGAAGAAGACGAAGAGGGCGAACGAACCGACGAGATACTCGAATGTCCATGTCAGGGTCGTCAGGATGGGGAACGGATGCGACCAAGCCGGATAGTAGTAGTAGAACATCTCACCGAGTGTGAACACGCCGAACCAATCGAACCAGTTCTTGCCCGCCCAGAGGGTCACCGCCAGAATCGCGAACAGACCGGCTCGATCGGTCGTCTTCTCTAGATCATCCTCGCCGCTGGTCTCTGAAGTGAGGTAACTCCATCCCAGATATGCATAGACGGCGATCATGATGATCGCTTCAGGAGACATGGCGAACCAGAGGTTGAAACCATTTCCAGTCTGGGCCGGCGTGCCGTGGATGAACCACGCTTCCAACAGGTTGAGCGCCAGCAATACACCGAGTATCCAGAGATATGTCTTGCCGTGCCGGAACCACGGCATGGGCACCGTGAACATCGCGAGAACGAAGGCCAGCATCGCCATTCGCCAGAGATTCCAACCAAAGACCCCGAAGAAGGCGCCTACCCTCCCATCGGCGTTCTCGAGACCGGGTCCGAAGACACCTGAGGTGAATTGGTAGGTGAAATGGCATACGAGGAACCAGAGCATGAAGGTGACACCAAGACGCTGGGTCCAAGTCCGATCGTCCTTCTTCGAGTGGAGCAACAACAGGAAAACTATCACCATCGCGTCTAGAATGGCTCCAACCACCGGGAGAGACTCGACCATGGACTTAAGCAAGGAATGACTGGGAGTTAATGTTTACCCCGGCACAGATCATTGTGCTGCTCGGTGTTCTGACGATCCAGTCCGACAGCAGGGTGGATTCACACCGATCAGCGTACGAACACTCAGGGCCCTGAGCGCTGTTGAGGTGAGGTTTGGCATCTTCGTGCCGACGTCAGCAGGCGCGGCGCCCGATCTCACGGAGGATCATCGTTGGAGCCAACGGTCGAGCCGGTCGATGATCGCGCCTCGGAAGGTCAACAGGCGGAGCGGCGGAGCGGAGAGGTCGACGGTCACCGTCGAACCGCGGGTGAAATGCGTCTCGTCCCAGCCGTCGCTGACGACATAGCCTCTGTGCATGTCGCTGGTCATGATGGTCTGGGCGCTCGTCCAGGCCCAGTAATTGCCATCATCGTCGCGGTCGGCGCGCGGCAGGTCGCGAGCGACGAACAGCATGTGGCTGTCCACCTCGTCGTCCGCGAACCGGATGCCCTCGATGGCACAGACGTGCCGGAACCAGGCGCCCTGACCGGCGAAGGTCGAGAACAGGACGCCACTCGATCGCTGGTCGATGTCGATGGCCGGGTGCCGGCCGTCGGCCTCACGCTGCAGACGGTACTTCGACGGCTGGTACTGATGCGTGTTGGCGATCAGCAGGTCGTTCAGCGCCGGATCACAGCGAATCCGGTTGCCCGAGGTCGTGGTGATCTCGGCCTGTAGCCTCGGCAGCGTGTTCTCGATGGCATCGCCTGCCAGCGCGCTGTCGAGATCGGCCGCGAAGCTGGTCGGGTCGCTGTCCATGTAGAAGCCAACCGAACCCTCCGAATCATCGGAGATAGGATGGCTGTTGACGCCCATCACCGGAGTGTCGGCGCCGATGTTGTGAGCGATGCTCGTCAGGGTGCCATCGCCGCCGACCACGACGACCAGATCGCGACCGATGAAATCGGCTCGTCTGACCTTCTCGCGAGCGTTGAAATCGACTCTGGCTCCACTGCTCGTGACCAAGCGACGCAGGTCCTGTTCGATGCTCTCGATTGAGCGGTCGTGCACCGCTTCGAAGTTCTTCTTGTAGACCACGAGGATATCGGCGCTGACAGTCCCACCCCCTGACCTGACGAACGGCGGATGCAAGGGTCCCTTAAATGGGCCTCGCGACTCGCTTCTACGATGCGACCGGCGGCTGACGACCTGCCCGACGGCCGTACCAGATTGCCGGATGGCCAGTTCCTCACCAGCCGATTTCCCGTGCTGACCTATGGTGGCACGCCGCGGTTGGAGGTCGCAGACTGGTCGTTTCGTGTCTCCGGTTTCGGTCTCAGCGACGAGGTCACGTTCGACTGGCCAGGATTCCAAGCGCTGGGCAGCCACGAGACAGTCCGCGACTTCCATTGCGTCACCACCTGGTCGCGCTACGACAATCGTTGGGCCGGCGTGCCTGTGAGGGCTTTCTGGGACGCCTTTCAATCCGTGCTGAGCGAGCAGCCGGCGGCCGTGATGCTGCACTGCGCCGGTGGCTACACGACGAACCTGTTGCTCGATGACTTCATTCGCGACGATAATCTGTTCGCGACGCATCATGATGGCGAGGTGCTGACGGCTGAGCACGGTGGCCCGATGCGCTTCGTCTGCCACCATCTGTACGCTTGGAAGTCCGCCAAGTGGATCGTCGGAGTGGAACTGCTGGACGAAGACCGGCGTGGTTTCTGGGAGCGCAACGGCTACCATGTCCGGGGTGACCCGTGGGCCGAGCAGCGCTACGCGTATCAGGAGTGATCCGCGTGCGAATGAACGGCGCCAGCGGTCTGGTGTTCGCACTGGTTCTGGTCGGCACCGCGGTGTCCGGCTGTCTCGGCGGCGAGCAGCCGGACCTGCATCTCGATGCCGAATCGATGATCGTTCAGGTGGTGGAGGAAGGGATCGCCGATGGCACTATGCTCGACCTCGAGGGAATCGTCGTCAAGGAGGAGAAGTTCGAGATGCGGCTGCGCGAGGAGACCGGTGACATCCTCGCGAACGCCTCGTTCGGATACGACCGGACGACCAACACATCGAAGATCGGCCTGATATACGCATCACCCTACGAATCGATCTCGTTCACCATCATCGAGGGTGGCGAGCAGTACGCCATCGAGATGGATGGTGTGTGGGCCGTCGGTCGAGACCTCGCACCTTCGTTCCACGACCCGTTCAACTTCGACGCGGTACAGGTCGATGACTCGTCACTGCAGATGCCAGAGGCGGAACTGCCGGTCGATGTCGACGACCTCCGAAGCCTCGAGTGGAGCATCACGCACGATCTGACCAGCGGTCAGAGCATCGCGATGGCCGACAACGAGACGGCCACCATCATACTCGGATTCAGAACCACCGGACTGGCTCCTGAACTGGTGTCGATCGAGGCGTACGGCGCGCATGACGCGTATACGAGGTCCGTTCACCTGCTGCGTGGTGACGAGGTCGATCTCACCTTCGCCGATGATCTGCCTAGGCTGCCGGTGCCATTGCTGCTCAACCGCTCGTCAGGCACCGCTGCCAACGGCACCGTCTGGCAGCGAGCCGAATTCGAGGGCGCTTTCCGCTGGGAGGTGTCACCGGCCGACCTCGAACTGCGAATCGGTGAGACCGATGCGAACGGCACCTTCCAGACGTTCGGCAGCCTGCACCTCGTCAATGGCTCGACCGACTGGCTTGACGAAGCAGGTGAAGAGTGGTGGGCGAACTGGACAGATGCGGATGCGGACGGTCTGGTCAGCGCCGGCGATCGCTACGAGGTCGGCACGACATCTAACCAGACATTCGGCATCGCGGTCCACGACGACTGGGCTGGAGCCTATGCGACCGACATGCTTCCGTCGGCCGGCGTCGCACCGGTTCTGCTGGCGGCGCTCGTGATGGCGCTTCGCAGGTCGGGGACGCGAGATCGCCGGACGCCTGCCAGACCGCGGCGAACGACCTGACGTGACTTGACCTGACCCGATGTCACTCGGCAGCACCCACTCTGGTCGAGCAGTTCTCGATGACCGATCGACAGTCAGCACGGGTTCGGATGCGCACCCTGTCCTGTGGCGTGCCTCAGGAGCGGTGGCGAGCCGGTTCCGGGGGTGCTCACACTTCGCATCTGTCGTGCAGACTGGCATCCGACCGGAGGATCCGCCAGCCCTCGGGGACCTCGGCCTCTTCGGCCATCTCGACCTCGCGCCAGTTCTCTCCGACCTCGACCTCGACCTCCGGTGCGAGCACCAGCAGCGTCACATTGGCCAGGTCACCCTGATGCTCGTGGACCGTGCAGTTCTCGATCTCATCGAGCCATGGCGTCTCGACGGCCCGCCAATGGCCTGTGATGTTCCTGCTGCCGTTCGAATCGACGCCCATGTGCAGCAGATAGAGACGGCTCATGCTCGCATACGTCCTGGTCACCAGCAGGAACTCCTCCTCATCCTCGATCTCCTCGCCGAGCACCAATGAGATGTCCTCACCGCTCTTGTCGGGAGTGAAGGTCGGTCCGATTGCCGCGGCCGAGGAGAGTGGTAGCATCAGCAGTGCG
>CAUZSY010000163.1:0-4496 GCA_963582725.1 Candidatus Thalassarchaeaceae archaeon | reverse complement strand
TTGGAGCACGACTCCAGCGGATCGATGGCTCGCTGGGGCTCTCTGTACGACATGTTCCGGCACTCTTGGCAGCAGAACGCAAGGGTCCATTCCAATTCTTGGGGGGCTCAGAATGCAGGCGGCGATTACTCGTCCGACTCTCGTTCGGTCGATTCGTTCGCCAACGATTATCAGGACTTCCTGGTGCTGTTCGCGGCTGGCAACGAAGGATCGCAGGGCGCTAATTCCGTATCGCCACCTTCGACCGCCAAGAACGTCCTCACCATCGGTGCTTCGACGACCGGTCGACCGGGCACCGCTGCCGTCGGCCAGGTCGCGTCATTCTCCTCGATCGGTACGACGGACGATGGCAGGATCAAGCCCGATCTGGTGGCGCCCGGCGTGCAGATATGTTCCGCTCGGGCAGAAGAGGCACGGTTCCCGGCCGGTCCGTCATGTTCCAGCGCCCGCCACAGCGACGGCTCGACGCCGCTCTACATGTCGGCCGATGGCACCTCGGCGGCGACTCCCATCGCGGCTGGAACCGCCATTCTCACCCGCCAGTTCCTGACCGAAGAGATCGGTATCTCGCAACCTCGCAGCGACCTGCTGCGCGCGATGCTGATTAATGGAGCGAAGGACATCGGTGCCAAGGACATCCCGAACGATTACGAGGGTTGGGGTCAGATCGATCTGGCTCAAACGCTCTACCCGAAGAACGGGCTGCTTGCCCTGAACACATTCTACGACTGGAACCAGACATTGAATCCAGGTTACTCCTACATCTACACCTATGACCTCGACGCCAGCCATGGACTGGATGTCACCGTGGTCTGGAACGATCGAGAGGGTTCGGCATCAGCAGCTCAGACCTCGAGGCGTCTAGTCAACGACCTCGACCTCGAGGTCACGGCACCGGATGGCAGCATCTACAAGGGCAACGTGTTCACGGCTGGCTACTCGGCGACCGGCGGCCAGTTCGATGACCTGAACGTCGTCGAGCGGGTCCGGCTGGCGAACGGACCGGTTGGCAACTGGTCGATCAAGGTGGCCCATGCCGGCGGCTCGTCACAGGGCTTCGCGATTGTCATCACCTCGATCGGCAATGAGAATCCGATAAGCGATCTCTCGGTGTTCTCAGGCTCGATCTGGTCATCGATGGACTTCCCATTGGAGGGGGAGCAGATCGCACTGACCGCGGCTTGGATCAATCAAGCGCCCGCGACGACACCCTCCTACCGGGTCACACTGGAGGACGAGACGACGGGCACCGTCATCTGGAACGGCACTCGTTCACCTCTGGCCGGTGGCGACGCGGACTCGTTCGCCACCCAGCACACCTTCACCCAGATCGGTATCCACAGCCTGAGACTGAGCCTCGACGTCGAGGATGACGTGGTCGAGCTCAACGATCAGAGCACTGGCATCGACAACAACATCCTTCGTTACGACATCAACGTGACCGCCATCGGCGTCCGTATCACGACCCACTCCGAGGACGGCTCGATCCCGCAGACTCCAGAAGCGGTCGCTGCGGCCCGGAACAGGGTTCTGGACCCCTCCACGAGCACCAGCGTCTCGTTCGAAATGCGGCTCGCCAACGAGGGCACTGCGACCATCGATGTCGGCCTGTCCGTGACGCCGGTCCAGATCATCCGCGAGGACGGCATCCTGGACAACCCGGGTGACGAGTGGCAGAAGCATCTGTCGAGCACGGGACCTTGGAACCTCGTGCCGGCTGGAACCGCAGGTGACAGGGTCGAGGTGACCCTCGACCTGAGGGACCTGTCCGCAGACCTGGATGCTCAGGGTGGGGCGAGATACGCCTTGCCCGGCCTGCACATCGTCGATGTGACCCTCTACGACAGACAGCAGCCGATGGTCGCGCACACCATTCGATTGACCGTCGATATTCTGCGGATCGAGGGGATATTCACCCAACTGGCCGGTGATATCGACCTCTCGGCCAAGCCTGGCGAAGCGGATTCGTTCACCTTGTCAGTCCTCAACACAGGTAATGGTCCGACCTCCTACTCGGTCTCCTGCGACACGCCGAAGCGATGGTCGGTCGAACTGGGTAACGGAAACTCGTCCTCGCTGGTGATGGAGCCGATGATCCGGCTGCAGGGTCTGCCGCTGAACGTCAGGGTGAACGTACCACCGGCCGTCGACGGCGAGCCGAGCGCCGGCACGAACGAGACCATCACCTGCGTCACCTCCAGCCTCGTCGATGCGAACCTGACGAGAACCGATACCGTGGCCATCACGGTGCTGCAGAGTGATGAGTATGATGTCGAACTGTTCGACGAACAGGGGCTGCCCATCGGTCCGAGCGCGCTGGCCGCACGGAGAGCCGTCCTGAACGGCCAGACCGCGAACACCACGATGACTCTGAACAATCGCGGCAATGTTCCGATAGACCTCGACGTCACTGTCAACTCGGGGTTGAACTCGTGGGGAGTGCAACTCGTGCGCGGAGGGGTGGCGTCGACTGACTCGCTCAGTCTGACCATTCCGGCTGGCGATTCCGAGGACATCCTGATACAGATCATCGTGCCTCTGTCCGCCGAGATGCTGACCGAGAACGACCTGACCGTCCGCACCACCCTCTCCGGTGGCCTCACGGTCACCAACCGGACCTCGTTCATCGTCGAAGAGCGAGCGATGTTCTCGCTGACCGGTCCGGAGTCGGGCATCATCGAGACGCCGCTCGGCGGCACAGGCATGGCGAGCGTCAGCATCCATAACAACGGCAACACCGAACTGACGCTGTCGTGGACGGTCGGCACGGTGCCGGACGGATGGCAGGCGGGGTTCCTCTCACAACTACCCTTCACACTGCCGATGAATCGGTTCGAATCGGTCGACCTCGGCCTGGTGCTGCCAGCCTCGATAGCGCCGGGAGTGCTGGCGGATTCCGTCCCCGTCATCGTGACAGGCCGAACTCCGAACGGTGATGAACTGGTCCAGACGATCGAACTCGCCGTGCATGTCCCGGCATCGGCCTGGCCGGTTCTGGAATCCAACCGAACCAGGATCGATATGGTGCCTCGAGAAGGCGAGCCCATGAGTCAGGAGATCACCCTCAGGAATGACGGGAACGTACCGCTGCAGGCATCATTCAGCGCGACGGCGCCGACCGGCTGGACCGTGACCTTCGAGCCGATGACGATCAACGTGCTTGCGGCGGGGGACAGTAGAACCGTCAACATGTTCCTGATGGCCAGCCCGGAGGCAGCGGCGGGTCTCGCTGACCTCTATATCCAGGTCACCGCTGCGGCCGGCGACGGCGTAATAGTCAGCAACGCCAGTCTGTCGTTGCAGGTCGCTGCCATAGGCAGCGGTTCGGCAGGCGGCGTCGCCGGCGCTTGGGAATCGCTCGGGCTGCCGGCTTGGGCGACCGGGATAGCGACGTTCGCGGCGCTGGGGATGGTGGCGGCGATCGGGCTATCGCTCCGCAACAAGGGCATCAGACGGCTCGGCCCGGGCGAGGAGCTGGTGCATGCCGGCTCGACCGGAGCATCCGGGGCTGTCGATACGCGCAAGGAGAGAGCGCTGGACGTCGGCGAGGCCGAGTCAGGCGGCGCCTCTGGCAGCGTCAGCCAGGATGAGATCTCCTCGGCTCTCTCAGCATCAGCCCTGCCGGCCCTGCTGCCGCCGGGTCTGCCCCCCGGGGGTACGCCGCCGGGCAGCGCTTCGCCGCCGGCTGGCCTGCCACCCGGCCTGCCGCCTGACGCACCACCACCGCCCGATTCATTCAAGAATCCGCCTCGATGAACCAACCTCGGCAGGACATCTCGGGTCTGTTTGTCCGACCAACAAGCTCACCGTCTGACATGTTGAACCGGCTCGGTCGCTTCCTAGGACGGGCCGGCCGGCCAGCCGTCCCGGCCGTTCCGCTTATCCGATTGACGTGGGTCCGACGGCACGATGTCAGCATCATTCGTCCTGTTCGGACCGCCCGGAGCTGGCAAGGGGACGCAGGCGGGTCGCATCTCATTGCGCACCGGCAAACCTCAGGTCGCGACGGGCGACATGCTTCGCGCCGCGCTGGCCGCCGGCACAGAACTGGGACTCGAAGCGAAGCGCTACATGGAGTCGGGGGCGCTGGTTCCGGACGCTGTGATCATCGGACTGATAGAGGACCGGCTGGTTCAGTCAGACGCGCTCGGCGGGGTGCTGTTCGACGGCTTTCCACGCACCGTCCCTCAGGCCGAGGCTCTGGCCGGAATCACCGATGTCGAAATCGTAATCGCCATCGAAGTGCCGGATGACGCCATCGTCGGCAGGATCACCGGTCGATTCTCGTGCGTCGGATGCAACGCTGTATACCACGACGAATTCAACCGGACGGCACGAGAAGGCGTCTGCGACGAATGTGACGGCTCCGACTTCAGTCGTCGCGCCGATGACGATGAATCGACCGTCCGCCAGCGACTGGCTGCATACCACGAACAGACTTCGCCTGTCGCCGCCTGGTACGAGCAGCTAGGCGTGCTTGTTCGAATCGACGGTGG
>CAUZSY010000162.1:0-4501 GCA_963582725.1 Candidatus Thalassarchaeaceae archaeon | reverse complement strand
CCTGTGCGGCCGCTGCCTGGGCCCAGTGCGAGACCCCGGAAGGAGAGGAGTGTGCGATCGTCGCAACGATGTCAAGCGAAGCCGATTCGGAAGAGACGGAACTGCTGCTCAAGCGGGTCATCCAGAGAAAACTCGCCAGCCGAGACCTGGAGGTCATCTCACACGACGTCGCGGTCGACGAGGTGACCGCGGGCGATGGCCACTGGGGTACGGCCATCGCCGCTCTGATCATGCCGAACAGTCTCGGCGGCATTGGCGGTCCGACCGGTCGGGCGCGTGAGATCAGTCGACCGTCGCCGACCGGTGGAATCCGCAGTTCGGACTCGTCGTCGGCCAGCGATTTCTCGATGTGAGCCGAATTCTTCCCGGTCATGACAACCTCGCTGAACGTCTCGCCGGTGCCGGCCGACCGACGACCTCATGGGCGGCCGATGCCGGAGCCCATGCAATGACCGAACCGGGCTGGCATCTGGTCAATTGTCGAGGCTGTGGCCGCGCTTCAGGCGTCACCGCCTCTGCGAAGGACCGGCGATGTCGTCACTGCGGCGCCTCAGAGACCGAACTGGGAAGCGTCCATGCAGATGCGGATTCTCTGCGGATCGCCGTCGCGGCGGCCAACTTGCCGATCGGCATCAGAGACGATTTCAGAACTGCTCTTGAACGCCGTCCCGACCTCGCCTCTGGGTCGGCTGTCACAGCACCAGATCCGCTCTCTCTGTTCAAGACGGCCGTCGTGGACGGCGTTATCGAGAAGGGACGATTCCTCAGTATCTCACGTCGCGATGGCATGTCCTCCGAGCAGGCGTTCGGGCTGCTCCTCGAAGCCGAAGCCGAGGGGCTGCTGATGCGTCTAGGCGAGGATGTCTGGCAACTGCTGGAGCCGTGAGGTTCATCCATCAGACCGACTGCGGAATCGGTGGGGCCCGTGGGTTAGCCTGGCCTATGCTTGGGCGTTTGGGACGCCTAGACTCCGGTTCAAATCCGGACGGGCCCATCTATTATCGATATGTGTCGGTTCGATGGCCCACCTCTTGGTGGTACGAGAACTCCATCTCAGGGTACGGTGAGCCCGTCCAGTTTCAACTCTTTTTGCTCGAACGAGGGACACCGGGACATGGTTTCTCACCCGGGCGCGGCGGGCGGAGCCTAGTGGGGATTACGAGAGTGGTTGTTGGTTGATGGGGCTGGTCGAGGGATCTGGTGTCCGGGGTGTCGTTCAGCCGATGCGCACCTTTGTCTTAGCAGTCCGTCTGCAGGAGGCGAGCCATGTCGACAAGGGTATTGATCGAGTCGTGTCAGCCATTTCGAGCAGGCTCACACTCCAGACGGACGACGAAGGACGACGAAGGCTGATAGGTTCGACCACCTCTGGTCGGGCATGAGCGACGAGAAGAAGAAGCCCGGCTTGTTCGGGCGAGCCGTAAAGGGTGCAACCGGAAAGGCGAGTGGCGCGGCCTCCGGCGCGGTCAAGGGGGCGGCCAAGGAAGCCGTCGGCAAGGCGACCAAGCCGGTCAGGGACGCGGTCTCGGCGAAGGTCGGTGAAGCGGTCGGAGCGGCGAGTGAGAAGGTGGCGGCGAAGGTCGAGGAGGTCACGGGGAAGGTGACGGAGGCGGCCGAGGCGAAAGCCAAGGAGATCGCAAGGGAAGCGGCCAAGGAAGCGGCCAAGGAATCCTTCAAAGGCATGTTCCGCGGCAAGAAATGAGACTCTCTCGTATGTCTCAACTCCATCGGAGTCAGCCCCTCCGTGTCGTCATCCGGCTGAACCTTCATGGCGCGTCACCGGCTCTGACCCCCGCGTTAGCGTGCTGCCACCGTCCAGTCTGGCCCCTCTGCTCGGCGCCCTGACCCTCGCCATAGGAGTCGCATTGGCGATCTCCGGCGATTCAACATGCCGTACACCATAGCGCTGGTCATCGCCGGCATCGTCCTCGGACTGATGTCGCGCTTCTAGGACCTGTTCAGCATCGAGTTGGAGGGAATACTCTCGGCCCAGACAATCCTCTACCTCATCCTGCCACCGCTGCTGTTCGACGGCGCCTCGAAACTGTCGTTCGGAGCGTTCCGTCGCAACTGGCGGATCACCTCGCTGCTCGCGGTGCCGTCGGTCGTCGTGTCGATGTTCGTCATCGGCGGCATCGTCTGGCTGGTATTCTGGCAGGGCGACCCCGACAAACTGCTGTTCGCTCTGCTGCTCGGCGCCGTGCTCGCGCCGACCGACCCGGTCAGCGTGCTGGCGCTGTTCAAGGACTGCGCCGCGCCGCATCAGTTGGCGACCATCGTCGAGAGCGAGTCCCTGTTCAACGACGGCACTGGCGTCGTGCTGTTCCAGGTGATGCTGGCACTGCTGCTGGCTATGCTGCACGACGATTCGCTGCAGGGCGAGGTGCCGCTGCCGCAGGCCATCGAAGGCTGAGCATCTCGTCCTCTCGCAGTCAGTACGGACCACCCACCTCATAGGACCATGAGTTCGGATGATATTCCACCGCAAATCCACCGCAAAAGAGAAGGCGTGGTCATTCTTGAACGGTTTGATGGGAGTATCTATTGCTATACCTGCTGCCGATTCAGCAGACCCGGTGCCTGACGTCGATGCACCGCCGGCCGAGGTCTTCCTGTTCGGGTTCGGCGTGCCGTGGTTCCTGTTTGGCTGGTTCGTCTGGCGGCTGTCCTGGTTCTGGACCTCTGCTCTCCATGATTCGGCTTGGTGGGGCCTGCTCGCCATCCTGCTGACCTCGATAGCGCTCGCCCCCATCGCTTCCGGGGCATTGCTCGTCATCAGCAGAACGCTCGAACTCTCAGAAAAGCGGATCGAGATGCTGTTCGGCGCGCTCTTCATGGCACCGGGCGCGATGATCTGGGGCGCTCTCTGGCTGGTCTGCCTGCCCATAGTCTGGGGGCTCTGGCCGTATGACTCCTTTTGGAAGATCTTCCCTGCCCTCGGGCTGTTGTTCTGGGGCGGCGCACCCTCGTTCGGCCTGCTCGGTATGATCTTCTGGCCTCTACCAGCGGAACCGATCGAGTTAGGAAGCAGATATCTGGAGAGAAGCATGAAGGGTAGCGATGTGCGTGAAATGCAAGCGCTCCTCAATGATAATGGTGCCAGTATCGGCGTCGATGGCAGATTCGGCTCTCAGACCGAAGGTGCGGTGAAGCAATTCCAGAGTGATGCAGGCTTGGAAGTCGACGGCATCGTTGGACCTGAGACCCTTGCCGCACTGCTCGATGGATCCGAGGTCGAGCAACCGGAGGCGCAACTGGACCCGGATGGACTGAAACCCGCTTTCGGTCTATCGACTGATATGGTTGAGATCTACAACGACCGCGCCAGTGGTGGGGCGAGGGATGTCAGCATCTGGCGGACCAGCACCGGCCTGTCTCTCGGCGACCATGTCAAGGAGGGATACGGTTCTCCCTCACGTCCAATCCTCGTCGGCACCGAGGTCGGAGAGAGACAGCAGATGTTCTCGAGACCTGAAGGATTCGATCTCGCTTGGATTCAGGAGCGTGGTCACCAATCGCTGTGGGTCTGGCTGCCTCGACCGCCGACCGGCTTCGTGGCGCTGGGAATCCTCTGTACCACCACCGGTGTAGCCCCTTCCATCGACCTGATGCGGTGTGTCTCCGAGGATACCGTGAGCGAGACGGAAGTGGGTGCGTTGATCTGGAATGATGCCGGCACAGGCGGACCCGACGGCTCGTTCTGGTCGCTTCCGCACGGCCTCGCGATGATCTCTCCAGGCAGCCATGCCGAGCCGACGAGCACCGTCTATGCGGCAGATGTGGAGAGAACGGTTGAGACCGATGGAGAGGAGGCCGTGCCGGATGAGGCCGAGCCTGTCGAGGCCGAGCCTGATGGGACGCCGGATTCCGAGTCTGTGGCAGCGGGCGATTCCACGGACGAGGCCGGTGAGCCATCGGAGACCGTTGATACTGCGGCCATCGAACCGGTGTCGCCGGCAGGGGCTGCCGACGAGCCAGAGACGACGACCGACATGGCATCTCTCGTCCGGGATATCGATTCTGCTGGATTCGGCTCTGACCGAGATGCACGCATCGAAGCGATTCATGGCTCACGACACGATCTGGAGATGACCATCGATCGAATCGAACGGACCGGCGGTTTCGGCGTCTCCGAAGAGTTGCACGGCGGCCGGACCGTTATCGGCCGAACCCCCGACGGCGTCGAGGTGCAACTGCGACTGCCCGAATCACGGAACGATGAGATCCTAGCCCTCGGATCGGGTGACACTCTGAGGGGAGGGACTCGGGTGAGCGGTTGGAACGCCATCCGCAAACAACTGATCCTCGATTCAGATGACTGACGCCCTCGATGCGTCGCCTTCTGCCTCATGATGCCAGATGCTCGTGCCGGGAGACCCACATCTGATTGACGTCAAAACCTAGGTTTCCACCGCTTGTGGTAAATATGCAAACCCTGGGAAGCTTAGGTTGGATGAAGAATGAGGTTGTTGCAGTTCTCTCAAATAGATTGAATGACGGT
>CAUZSY010000161.1:0-4527 GCA_963582725.1 Candidatus Thalassarchaeaceae archaeon | reverse complement strand
TCATATGGGTCTCTTACTTTGTTTTCATGGGTGTCATCGTAGTTCTATCGAAGGTGTTCATTCCAGCCATCGCGTCATCGAACAGCGGCGGAGAATCATCCCAGATAGGAAACATGCAGATCAACGCCGTCGACCCACTCTTCTTCCTCGTCGTCTTCTTCTATGGTGTGTCGGCGCAGGCGGTCGGCAACGGCGCGATGGCGGGATTGATGGCTACGGGCAGGCTGTCCGCTGGCTTCAAGCACTCCGGTTTCATGCTGATTGTCGCGCTGTTCGCATTCAACTTCGTGGCGTTCGCCCCCGAACTGATCGGCGTGCCGCCTCTGCAGGGTCTGTCGATATCTCTCGGCACCTACCAGCCAGGAGGGTGACGGATGCGGAGAGTCCGCCGATCGGCGCCGGCTGAGTCGAGTGCTGCCTCGACCGTCGGCGGCGACCACCTGAGCCGTCAGCACTCAGCCCAGGTTCACATGATCGAGATGATCACTCTGTTCTGGCTGTTCTTCATGGCCTCTACGTTCGTCATCCAGTTGCAGGTCCCCGACCCGGTCTCTGTCGCGTCCGATTCAGCTTTGCATCTGGCGGGCGAGGATGCTTGGATCATCGCGACAGCGACCGAGGCGATAGGCAGTGAGGATTCGCGTCTGCACGAGTTGCTCGCGGCCGGAGATCCGACGGCAGCGTGCAGCCTTCTGCTGACCGGTCTATCCGAGACGGTCAACGGCAATTGCTGGTTGGCCGTCGATGCAGGTCCCCTCGACCGTTACGGCAGCGGCGCCGTGCCGAAGGGTCGCTCGATGACGGTTCACCACATGCTGCATGCAGATGGCGCGGTATGGACCGTCGGAATCCAGGTCTGGCATGTTGGAGGCGGTGCTGGATGAGGCGACCACCGGCAACATGCGATGAACGGGGGCAGATGCTTCTGGCGACCGGCATGGTCCTGTTGTTGGCGCTACTGCTGATGGCGTATCATTCGACCAAGGTGGCGAGCCTCGGCACCCCGTATGACAGCGGCGAGAATGCGGTTCTAGTAACCGCGACCGAGGTCAAGGCGGTCTGGTCCGATGTTCTGGAGAATCGGAGCAGTGGATTGTTGAACGGTGGAGCAGACGCCACGGAGGCTTGTCAGTCGGCCGCTGACAGTGTCCGCTCCGACCTGATGAGGCACGGCGAGCATCGCGGCGTCGAGGTCATCCTCTCCGATCTCTATGCGACCCACGAGGCCGGGATATGCACCGTGTCAGCCAGCGCCGGCATCGCCGACCGTCACGCACGGTTGGAATTCCAGATACACGCATCCTTCCCGCTCGCCTGAACTGCCGGAGAGCACCCGAGCCTCTGGCATCCCCCGACCTCCGAGGTCGCGGACCGCTGTTGGATTCGCGCTCGGCGGGGGTGATTCAGCGGCGTTCGTACCACGCTTCGTCTAGAGCCTGTCTGACGCGTTCGACGGGTTCTCGATGGAACACCGAGTCCACCTGCAACCAGTTCGATATGCGGCCCCGCTCGATCATCGCGGTCTGAACGGCGCGGATCCTGTCGAACGACTGCAGGTAGCGATCGACGGAGCGATGTGTTCGCGCTTCCCGTGCTTCGATGAATTCAAGGTGACGCGCCTCCGTCTCGACGGTCACATAGACGCCGATGACGATGCCCCCCGCCTTCGACCAGTCGCGCAGCCATCTCACATGCGGAACTATGTGCACTCCTTCGACGACCAGATCGATGCCCTCCGCCCGGGACCGAGCGATGACCGCCTCCACACCAGCCTCGACCGCCACCGCCGCATCCTGCCAGTCGTTGATCGCATCGCCGGTGTCACCCATCGAGTAGGTCGATCTGTGCAGCGCCGGCTCGCTGCCGGACGAGGCTGCGAGCCGCATGACTTCACGGATCGTGTCGGTCGATGCGAACCTGCCGAATCCCAGTTCGCCAGCTACCCGATGCGCCAGAGTGGACTTACCGACCCCGGTGGCGCCGGTGATGACCACCAGACGGGGCGGTTGGTCCGGGCCGTCGTCGATGTCACCCAAGCCCTGTCACCGGGTCGTCCGCCGAGCGGAACGCACTTTGCCTCTTCGGAGCGGCACTGACCGATGCGAACTGCTTTGACACCGTGCCCAGTGCCGGCGACATGGACGAGAAGCGGATGCTCATCGCAGGCCAGTGGGTCGATGCGGCTGACGGAGAGACCTCGGCTACGCACGACCCGTGCTGTGGGGAGACGATCGCCTCCGTGCCGACCGCCACCGAGGCGGACGTCGAGCGAGCCGTGGTCGCTGCGAATGCGGCATTGGTCGACCCGGAATGGGCCCGCATGGACGGTTCAGCGCGCGGTCGAATGTTGAACAAGATGGCTCAGGTCACCTATGCCAGTGCCAAGCAGCTGGCGACGGTCGAGAGTCAGAACAACGGCAAGACGTTCCGTGAAGCGCTCGGTGAGATCAATTTCGCCGCATGGACCCTCGAATACTTCGCCGGCTGGGCTGACAAGATAGAGGGTGAGACAGTTCCCGTCCCCGGAGCCCGACTGAACTACACGCTCCGACAACCGCTCGGTGCGACCGTTCACATCGTGCCGTGGAACTTCCCACTGCAACTGGCGATCCGCAGCATCGCTCCAGCCCTCGCGGCCGGCTGCTCGGTGATCGCCAAGCCGGCATCGCTGACCCCGCTCAGCCTGCTCGCTTGGTGCGAAGCGCTCGAACAGGCGGAAGCGATGCCTCCGGCCGCCGCTCTGCAGGTGGTCACCGGTCCGGGCGGCCGCATCGGCGCCCAACTGGCCGGCCATACCGACATCGATGGCATAGTGCTGACCGGCGGCGTGCCGACCGGTCAGCTGGTGATGGCCGCCGCCGCGGCGAATCTGACGCCGGTCACTCTGGAACTGGGCGGCAAGGGCGCCAACATCGTGTTCGCGGACGCCGATATCGGCCGCGCAGCCAAGGCGATCTGCTACGGCATCTGGATGAACGCCGGCCAGATGTGCTGGGCCGGCTCGCGGCTCATCGTCCATTCCGACGTGCACGCCGACCTGCTCGCTGCGATCGAGACGGAGATCGACACCTGGCCACTCGGTCCGGGCCTGTCGCGCGGTGTCCGGATCGGCAGCATGGTCAGCAAGGAGCACAGGAGCAGCGTTCTGGAGACGCTCGAAAAGGGACTCGCGGAGGGCGGCACGCTGGTCCGAGGAGGTGGTTGTCCCGGCGGCGAGTTGGAGGCTGGCGCGTTCATGGAACCGACCATCGTCAACGATGTCGACCCGAGCAGCGTGCTGTTCACCGAGGAGTTGTTCGGACCGGTTCTCGCGGTCACCGCGTTCAACGACGAGAAGGAAGCGGTGCGGCTCGCCAACGACACCGAGTTCGGCCTTCTGAACGGCATCTGGACGAATCATCTAGGGCGTGCCCACCAGGTCGCCGCGGCCCTGCAGTGTGGCATGGTCAACATCAACGAATATCCGGTCACCTTCCCGATGACCGCCTTCACCGGCTGGAAGCGGAGTGGCATAGGCGTCGAGCAGAGCCGGCACGCGCTGAGCTTCTACAGCCGAGTCAAGAACATCACTGTCAACCTCAGGTGAGCGTGTGCTGGAGATCGAGCGGCACGAGGGGGGCGTCGCGCTCGTAACTCTGTCGGCAGAAGCGTCCCGCAACGCCTTCTCGGTCGAGTCGATCACCGCCATCTCGATGACCCTCGATGCCCTGCTGGACGACCCGGAAGTCCGCGGATTCGTCCTGACCGGCAGTGGCGAAGTGTTCTGTTCGGGCGCTGACATCGGCTCGTTCGCCGATGCGATAGATGCCGGGTCGATAGGCGACATGGTACAGGCATTGACCGGCGTGCTGCACCCGTTGCTGCTGCGTATGAGAGCTTCATCGACGGTCTACGTCGCAGCCATCAACGGCGCTGCGGCCGGCGGCGGGCTCGGCCTCGCGCTGAGCGCCGACTACAGGGTGGCTCTGCCGTCAGCCCGCCTGGCGGCCGCCTTCTTCTCGCTCGGTCTGTCGCCGGACGGCGGCACCACCTGGCTGCTGCCACGGCTGGTCGGCGACCAGGCGGCGAAGCGCTTCTTCTTCGAGAACGAGGTCTGGGATGGTCGGACGGCGTTGCAGAAGGGAGCGGTGGATGAATTGGTAGAGGGAGACGGCAGAGACGATCTAACCGACCGGGCTCTGGAAGTGGCGCGTCTCTGGAGCCGCTGGGCCGAGATGAGCAGACGCAGCACCAAACAACTGCTCGACGCGCAGTCGAACACCTTCTTCGAGACGCAACTGGAGTTCGAACGGGCTCTGATCACCGCTTCCAGCCTGACGCCGGACTTCGCCGAGGGGGTCAGCGCCTTCCTCGAGAAGCGTAGACCCGACTTCGTACGTCACGCGGAATCGCTCCCCGAAGAGGAGTGAATCCACTCAGCAGGGACGATTCCAGCCGATCGCCTCAGATGAACATCTGACTCTCATCGATCATCTCGTTCAGCCTTCTCGCCGCTCGACCAGTCGTAGATCCCTCGACCGCTCTTAC
>CAUZSY010000160.1:0-4532 GCA_963582725.1 Candidatus Thalassarchaeaceae archaeon | reverse complement strand
ACTCTGCGCACCGACCAGAGCGCTGGCCGGCGAACAGGGAACGCTGACTCTCCGTGCGTCGCTGGCCGCCGACGAGACGGTCTACGATGAAGTGACCTATCACGTCGAGGTGCTGCCGACCCGTTCAGCCGATCTGACGGTAGCGTCGCCGAGCGGTCGCATAGACGCAGCGGCCGGCGATCGAATCGAGGTCATGCTGTCTATCGAGAACAGCGGCAACATCGCCGAGCCGATAACCCTCGAACTCGCTGAAGGTGCGACCGCCACCATGCAGGTGGCTGAGGACGCACCGGACTCCGTCGCACCGCTGAGCACCGTCGAGGTGTTGGTGTTCGTCACTCCATCCGGCGACTCTCCGGCCGGGCCATACGACCTCGAAGTGCTGTTCGTCCCGGATGGCGAGACCCTCGCCAGCGGCATCATCCCCTTCAACATCGAACAGAGGGTCGATCTGGTGCTGGAGATGGTCTCGCTCAATCTGCAGCCGCTCAGGTCGGGCCAGCCCAGCCGTTTCGAATTGCTCGTTCGCAACCTCGGCAACCTGCCGGACGACCCGACCCTGACCCTGCACGCGCGGACCGAGAACGGCTCGATCAGTGAGACGCCTTCACTCGGCGACCTGTCTGGACTCTCCTTCACCTGGTCCCTCACCGATGCCACATCCGATGGTTCCGGTGTCGACCTGGATGTCGATGAGATGCGCCGAGCGGCGCTTCCAGAACTGCCGGTCGGCGAAACGATCTCGGTCACCCTGACCATCGAACTCGAACCGGGTTCCACCCGACCTCTCCTCGGCCAGCATCAGTTGGGCGCCAAGGTGCACTCGATCCACGGCTCGATGCTCGAGGGCGGCGACATCGATGACTCGCCGGGCTGGCTCGGTCCCGACTACGACTCCAACGAACGAATCCTCATCGTCGAGTTCGAGTCGTCCGACCTGCGAATCGGATCGGTCGACGTGACCGAGACCTCGAGCGGTGATTCGACCATCAGGGTGACGGTACAGAATCACGGCAATGCCGCCGTGACCAATCTCGTGCTGCAGTTCTGCGCCGAGGCTGATGCGGGGCTGGTGTTGGCCAGAGGCTGTGAGGCGTTCGATCTCCGGGGAGTCATCCCGGTCATCGACGCGGCCTCCGCAGACGGCGTCGCGGAACGCGACTTCGAGATCGATCTGAGCCCCACCGATGGACTCGAATGGGTCATCGTTCTCGACCCGGAAGGGACGCTCTCCGACCTGTCTCGTGAAGGCGACACCGCCTCTTTCAAACTAGAGCCGATGGTCGAGACGGACGGCTCATTGGACTCGTTCCTCGGCGGCGAGGCGGGGATGATCCGCAACCTGATGGTCGTCCTGTGGGCATTGGTAGGGCTGATCGTCGGGACCGTCGCCATCAAGCGCCTGCGGAGCCGACGGAGCAGGCGAAAGGATCCGTGGCATGGACAGGAGGGCATCTGGGCCGGCGACGTAGCGAGCCGCGATGAAGCGAAGCAGAGGCGCAGCATCGCGAAGGAGATGCAGTCAGGCACTCTAGCAGGTGGCCTCGCCGGTGCCGCGCTGACGAGCATGGACTCGCCCGTCGTAGGCTCGGCCGCTGCCACCTCGCTGTACGACCCCTCACCGAATCGGCTCGACGCCCCGGGTCATTCGATGACGACATCCCGTCCAGAGCCCTCCCCGGCAGTCGCTTCTCAGGCAGCCGCCGATGCGGCTTTCTCGCAGCCGTCCACAGAGTCCGCAACGCCCTCTTCCCTCGACATCGACATCGAGGCGCTGCTACCGAAGGGCAAGACGAGGGATGCCGAGGACATCTCGCTCGACGACCTTCTCGACGGCCTCATCTGACCCGAAGCGCCCGCTGGTAACGATGCACGTCGAACCTCCGAGCATACGGCGGCAGTTGCCACCGTGAGGCCAGGCGGGGACCAGCGCTAGGCTGGGCGAGCGAAGCAGCGAAGGGTGGAGCGCGACTCGACATCGCCGATGCAGGCGCGACGCGACGCCGACTGGCTGCTCGGTGAGCCGGGTTGGTGGCCGTCCACGGCCGGCCGGAAGGCGAAGCGTTCCCGGCGGTCAGTCGGCCGACCTGGTGTGGTCGCGGAACCGGCGAAACCGGTCCCCGATCTCAGGCGGGATGAAGCGATGCCGCCGAGCGGCTGGACCTCGACGACCCCGCGAGTCGGCGGCCACGGCTGGATGCGGCAGCGGTTGAAGCATCCCGCGACGTTGCTGCTGCTGCCGTTCGCCTGGTCGGCGTTCTTCCTTCTCATCACCGTCGTGCCGCTGCTGTTCCCGGGTCGGACCGCCGATGACCAGACGGTCGCACTGGTGCTGTTCGGAGTCGCTTGGGCGCTGCTGTTGCTGCCTCTGTACATCATCCGTTCCAAGCAGCCGACCTCGGCTCACCACCGCATACGGTTCCGCCTTCATCCGTTCGCTCTCGACACCTTCCTGCTCGGCGTCGTCCTGTTCATCCTGCACATCGTCATCGACCCGAGGATAGGGTGGATCTCGTACGCGCTGTTCTGGATAGCCTGGGCGCGGACCATCGCCAGGACAGGCGCCGCCTTCGAGTCTGGAGCTGTTCGCTGGCTATTGCCGGTAGATGTGGCGAACTGGTCGACCTCGGCCGGCGTCACCACCGGCTGGTCGGTCGAGAACGAGGCTTGGCGAATCGGGCCGCTGGCATACCTCGATGTCGATTTCCCACGCGGCTGGTCGGCGCGGCTGTTCGGCATCGAGCGTTCCGGCTGCTCGTTCGCGGCCTTCGTGATTACCGATCGCAACGGCTTCCTCCTCGACCCGTTCATCGATCGGCTGATCGGCGACATGTCACTGACCGAAGGACTGCATGAACCACCGCTGTCCTTCGAAGGCGAGGTGTGGCCGGAACGGTTCCTCCGGTCATCCGAGGAAGAATGAGGTTAAGGTCCGCCACTTCCATGTCTGCCGGATGCGCATCATCGAACGACCGCTCGACGCCGCTGGAATCGTCGGCTGGCGACTGGCCGAGGCAGCCGATTCAGAGGTCGGTGTGAAGTGGTTGCCGTGCGGCGACGGTCTCGACCTCCCAACACCCTCTGAGACCATCCGACTCGTTGATGAGACGGACCACCGAGTCAGGCTGCTACGGCTGGCCGAGCATGTCAGGAGATTCGACGGTCCGGTCTGCGCTCGCGGCTTCACAGTCGCCGCGGCGAATGGATCGGTGCCGCTCGCGGGCCGCCTGTTCGATGCCTGGATGGCCAGCCGCTCCCTGACTCCCCGACTGCATGCACGGGCCGTCCGAAGTATCCTCATCCATCAGCGACGGGCTCGATGCGCGCTGATGCCGATGCGTCGATGGCCGGCCGGAGTGCTGCATCTGCACGACATGCCAGCCGGCGTCGCGCTGCTCGCGGTCAGACCGCGGCGCGGCCTGTGGCCGCAGCAGCGACTGATCCTCCGCACCGCCGGCGATGCGGTCGAGGCCGGACCACTATGGTGGTCCATCGATGCAAGAGGTCGCGCATCACGTCTCGACTGATGCCGCGTCGGCCCGATCGGCCGCTCCGGCACGATTCGCAGCATCGACCTCGGCAGCGACTCGGATGCCGTCCTCGACATCGACCCAGTACATCGCCACGGCGCCGGCGACGATCAGGAAGCCGATGCTCAGGATGCCGACACGGCTGTCGTAGAGAATCGTCAGGGTGCCGTACAGCAGCGGGCCGCCGAGAGCAGCGACCTTGCCGAAGAAGCCGAAGAAGCCGAAGAACTCAGCGCTGCGGGTCTCGGGCACCATCTGGCCGAACAGGCTGCGCGCGAGACCTTGCGAGCCTCCGAGCAGGGTGCCGGCCATCAGACCGAGCAACAGCCACTGGAAGAACACCGAGATGCCCAGCGGCGCCCAGATCACCTTGCGGACCAGCACCGGGATGAAGTCGATCGCACCGTCGCCGAGACTGGTCGGATGGTCGACGCCGACGGCGGTTTCACCGGTCAGGGGGCCGCCTTCGACGCTGACGCTGTAGCGGGTCGCATCGACCGAGTCGATGAATGCGGAGACCGCACTCTCGGAACCCTGCGGCAGCGTCACCGCCTCCGGACCCGCATCATCCATTGCCCATTTGACGACCAACTTCTCGGTCACCTTATCGTTCGCCTCCAGGGGCAGCACCGCAGCGTGCGCCTGCACCCACGCTTGCTCGTCGTCATCCCGGGAGATGTCGCTGATGTCCGCGTTGGCGACGACGACATAGGTCGCGTTCGCATCGTCCCAGTCGTACATCACATCGTGTTCGGCGTGCTCGACCAGTTCCAGCGGCGCGAAGGCGAGCGCGCCGATGATGACGACGCACCAACCCGCCAGCGCCGCCGTCAGGGCCCGCTTGGTGCCCCATCTGCCGGCCAGCCAGGTGAAGCCTATCGCGGCCGGCGCAGCGACGAACTGGATGATCAGTATGGTCAGTATCAGGCCGAACAGGGTGATCCCTAGCACCGTGATGCCGTATATCCCAGCCAGAGAGGTGACGGAGTTTATGCCGTCTAT
>CAUZSY010000159.1:0-4542 GCA_963582725.1 Candidatus Thalassarchaeaceae archaeon | reverse complement strand
CTCCAGCTGCGGCCGGTAGCCGCTGCTCTGATTCTCCGCGGTGGCGAACCAGAGGGTCCCCGACCAGTTCGACATCACGGCTATGGTCATTCTGCCGCTGTTGTTGGCGAAAGCGTCCCTTGCCAGCATGGTGATGTCCCAGTCGTACCAGACGCCACCACCACTAGCCACGCGGTTGATGGTCGATGAGGCGGTCGAGTTGCATTGCGTGGCGGGATTGTAAGACGACCAGGTGACGCTGCTCTCGGTCCAGGTGTTGCCGAAGCATTCGTGGATGGACACCGAGTGCGTCCCGGTACCATCGTGAGCGCCGAGGTAGAGTTTCAGGGTGACACCGGTCGGCAGGATGGTCAGCGGGAACGGCATCTCGCCCATGTCGAGATCGAACAGTGCGACCGCGTCCGCGCCTGACGTGTCCGGACTGTTGCCGACGGCGACCCGGGTGTCGCTGCCGTGGTTGCGGGTGACGCCGAACGGTGTCGCGCTGTCGATGTAGGTGTCCGGGAAACTAGGCAGTAAGCCGCTGTCGACGAATACAGTGCCGCGCTTCAGCAGGACCGTGTGGTTTCCGAGACCATCGTCGCCGCCGATCTCCGCAGGCACACGGAACGAGCCGCCCTCGCTCCAGTTGCCCAGTCGGGTGCCGTCGACGGCACGGACACGCCAGTGATACCACGCATCCGACCAAACCGTGCTGTTGGAGAAGGCGAAGTCGCTCGTGCCGAAGGCGCCGACGGTGCCGGTCGTCATGGCGGCCGAGTTGAGGTGAGTCACATCCGAGACGAACTTCGGGTCGGTCGATACTTCGAGGTGCCAGGAAGCGTTGCTCGCAGTGTGATTCCAATCCAAAGTGATGGGGTCGGCTGGTCGTGGTCGGATGCTGGTCGCATCCCACATCGTGGTGGCATTCGAGGGATCGTGTCCGGTCACATCGTCCGGCACCCACTGGGTACCGATCCGATAGGAGACATTCAGGGTCGGTCGCTGTTCGCGATTCGTCGTCCCCATCTCATTGTCGAAGACGTGGTAAGTGGTCGGTGAATCGCCGAGCACCAGGAACATCAGCGACAGGGAGTCATCGCCTCGCACACGAGCCTGCTGCATCGCTGGCGTCACGTTCCATTCATACCAGCCTTGAGTCGATACCGTCGCAGTGTCGAGCAGAGCTCCGATGTCTGCGCTACCGGTGCCGCCAGCGGTCTGCCACGAGACATTCGTGTCGAACTGGTTCCAGGTCAGATTCGATTCGTTCCAATCGCGCAGCATCGGCACGACCGACACTTTCAGCGAGTTGGTCGATCCGCTCGACTTGTACAACTGGATGCGAGCGTCGAGCACCTCCCACGGCTCCGGAATCGGGATCAGCCCGACATCGACCCGGACCAGAGAGTGCGTCCGAGTGCCGACTTGGGGCGAGCCGGTGCTCCGTCCGACATAGAGTTGCGAGTAGATCGAGGTCGGCGAGTTCGAGTCGATCGCGCCGGCATCCATCAGATCGTATGTCTCGGTAGCGGTCACAGCGCTGCCTCGACGAGCCTCGAATGTGCCGTCTGTGCTGTTGGTTCGCCAGTTCAGATCGTATGGCACATCGAAGTAGCGAGTGCCGCTGCGCTCCCCCAGCATCGAATCGAAGATCGGCTGCACGAACCAGCGGAAGCGCTGATTGACCGAGAGGGTCGGGGCGGTGAAGGAGGGTGCGGAGAGGTTGAACAGGGCAGCATCGGTACGACTGTCGTAGATCGTCCAACCGGCCAGCTCATCGTCGACGTCGGTCCAGAAGAAGACACGCCAGTCCCAACTGCTGTTCCACGCTGCATGGCTCCATGTCAGAGTCGGCGTCCTGTCCGCCTCCAGCACATGCCCGTTCTCGTTCCAGGTGACCTCGCCGTTCGCCGGGCCGGTCAGGTTGGTCGGTCCGCTAGGCGGTACGGCCGTGCCGTTGCGCAGTGCGACTGTAATGTAGGGTCTACTGTTGCTGTTCGAGTACTCGGTCGAAGCGATCTCGGCCTGCGCTACATCGTTCGGATCCGACCGCAATTGAACATAGGCGAAATCGTCGCCATCCCGGAACGCCTGCTGGACTATCTCGGTGATGATGAACTGCTTCCATCCGGTCGTCGTCACTTCGACGATATCGACGATCCGGCCGACATCCTGACCACCCGTCAGGGAACTCCAGTTGTTGACTCCGTCGTAGGTCGTGCCGTTAGCCGATTCGTTGAATGCGTGGGTCTTGTGGGCTGTCAGAACCGGTTGCGTGCCGTTGGTGCCCGTGACGAACAGATGCAGGACCGCTGAGACGAGGTTGACGCCCGTCGGACGAGGCAATGTCAGGTTCTCGGCCAACGGTATCGCGATGAGAGCATCCTTAGGACCATCCGTCGCGTTGCTGCGGCCGACCACCAGGGAGCTGGCACCGCCATGGGTGTCGTTGAATCCGGCCGCGCCGCGGTCGACCCAGGTGTCGTGGAAGACAGGATGATTCTCGCTCGGCAGGTAACCGTGGTGGTGCATCTCGACCTCGGAGGTGTCGGATACCAGCATGCTGCTGATCACATTCGGCACCCTGAACCAGGCGATCGCCGACCAGTTGCCGACCTGGCCGGTGGATGACAGTTCGCGGACCCGCCAGTACCAGACCTTCCCGTCTGTCAGGTCGGTCGGTGGGATGAAGGTGCCATTGACCAGATCGAATGCCGAGGTGTCGGTCCAGGACTGGTAATTCCTCAATGTTGCGCTGTCGAGCGTCATGGTGGTGTCCATCTGGATCTCAGAGGCGTCCGAGAGCACCGCGTCCGGCGTCCATTCGAGCAGTGGACGGGTGATGCCTCTCATCAACAACGAGTCCTCGACCAGCCATTCGCCGCCGTCGGGTGACAGGCCGCTGGGCGATATCGGCGCCTGGTCCGATCCCTGGGTGTAGATGATGACGATTTCCGGCCAGTTCTGATCCATAGGCCCGGACGACTCGCGGTCGTAGAAGGTTGCCGACCCGCTCGCTGTGATGATGAAATCGGCGTCGGTCTGCCATCGCATCGCCTTCTGAACGGCGGCGGTCACATTCCATTCGTACCACGAGTCGGCCGCTGCCACGGTCGTGCTGTCGAGCGCCAGGACTCGCTCCGTCCCGCTCGCTCCGCCGGCAGACCAGGTGTTCGCTCCGTCAAAGCTGTTCCATGTCGCGCCGTCCTCGGTCCAGCCGTGCTGGCCGCCTTCGTGGACGGTCACAGCGACATTGTTCGAAGCGCTGTACTGATCCGTCCTGAGCCAAAGAGTGGCGGCGATGACGGCCAGTCCTGTCGGCAGCATATGACCATCCAACTCGCACGAGACCAGGGCCACCTGTGTGCTGTCGACATTCAGATAGTTGCCGTTCGCATTGCCGCTGTCGAGGTAGGTGTCCTTGCAGAACGGAATCTCCAGTACGGCCGAGCCGTTGCCGTGTCTGAGGGAAAACCGGTACTCGTCGTTCCCGAGATGGGTCGAATTGACGCCTGTGACCAGCATCGACTGGGTCTGCCAATCGCTGCGGTCCCCATCCTCCACCCACTGTATTCGCCACCAGTACCGAGCCCCCCA
Organism: Candidatus Thalassarchaeaceae archaeon; assembly: GCA_963582725.1. Lineage (GTDB taxonomy): Archaea > Thermoplasmatota > Poseidoniia > Poseidoniales > Thalassarchaeaceae > CAUZSY01. Next base: position 963 of record CAUZSY010000159.1, on the reverse strand, counting down.
CTGAAGGTTCCACGACGCTGGCACCGAGTACTCACCGGACGCCAGAGCGAAGCCCGAATCGGTACGAGAGTCCGCTGTCAGGGTGACGCTGCTCCGGAAGTCGTCATCACCAGACAGTTGGATGATGATGTGGTCGGCTGGTGACATAGCACTTTCATTCCACGACAGGGTCGGAGTCCTAGTGCTGGTCAGATTACCCTCGACCCGGTCCCACGCAGCGCCGCCGTCCCGCGGTAATATCTCATCGACTGCCCCCGGCGCTGTGCCGTCTCCCCAATCGTAGTTGATGGTCAATCTGGGCTGGTATTCGAGCGCCTCCTCGGACGAGCCGATGGTGGCGTACTCGCCGGCCGCGCCGGCGCCACGGACGATGAGAGTCAGATCGTCGGTCATTCCGCTCCGCAGTTTCTGCTGGAACAGTGTCGTCAGGTCGTAGTGCAACTGCGGCGACGACTGATTGCCGTTCAGGGCGCCGACGCTGGAGCCGGTGTACTCGACCCCGCCTTCGGTCCAGTTCCAGCCCTTGCCTGAGGAGTTCCAGGTCGCATCGGCTGTCGTCCATTCATCCTTCTCGAACTCGGAGACGGATATCATCGCCTCGCCATTTCTATTGGTCCGGCGCAGCGTCAGTTCAGCATCGATGATGGTGGCGTTGGCGTGCATGCCGATGTCGGGCAACTGGACCTGCAGCAGCATGTGAGCATACCAGATGTTGGTGTCGTTCGAATGGCCGACGTACAGATTGTTGGCCGAACCGCCGGAGAAACTAGTGTTGCCCGAAGTCACGAAGGTGTCGAGGATGGTGCCCTTACCCAGCCCCAATGAGTCGTTCGTCAGATTGAAGGTGTAACTCCCATCCATCTCCATGACCGCATCGATGTCCGGCAGTCCGAAGTGCACCTCCTCCCAATCTCCGATGATGTCGTTGAGTGTGCTGCGCATCCGCATGCTGACCATCGTCCC
>CAUZSY010000158.1:0-4565 GCA_963582725.1 Candidatus Thalassarchaeaceae archaeon | reverse complement strand
TTTGCCAAGCACGTATTTGGGAATCACCCGCATCTTCAACAAACTCCTCTAGGGCTAAACGGATTTGTCGTGCCTCTTCATCGATGAATGCTGGAATTGTACCTGACCATCCTGCAACTCCAGTGTCCATGTTGCTGGCTTTAGTTATCAGAAATAAAATGATACCCTCGTGTTATCCTTTGAAATACCTGAAAATACCATTGCTTTATGTGGTTTGACTCAGAGGGTCGACAATGAGTTGCAATTTGGATTCTCTCGGATAGGGATCCTCATCCTAGTGGGATGGGTTGCCTGGTTTCTCCTGAACTGAATGCAGACGATATCGATCAGCTGTGATGGTCAGAGACAGGTCAGATGGCGGTATGGCGGAGGAAGTCGGAGTAGCCGCCGGGATAGACGCGGATCTCGCCGTTCGATGGGAGGTGCCAGATGGCGTTGCAGATCCGTTCCAGGAACCACCTGTCGTGACTGACCGCGATGATCGACCCGGTGTAGTCCTCCAGCGCCTCCTCCAGCGCCTCCTTGGCATCGACGTCGAGATGATTCGTCGGCTCGTCGAGCAGCAGCAGGTTGTTCTCCTCCAGCAGCAGCTTCAGCAGCGCGACGCGCGCACGCTCGCCGCCCGACAGGTCCGCCAGGCGCGTCCCGACCTGATCCTTGGTGAACTGGAATTGGCCGAGCAGCGCCCTGATGTCACCGTAATCCATGCGCGGCTTCAGCAGTTGGATCTGCTCGACCGGCGTCGCATCGAAGTCGAGCGTCCGGTGGTCCTGATGGAAGTAGCCGATCTCGACGCCCGGTGGCACCTCGACCTCGCCGCTGTCGAGCGCCACCTCGCCGATCAGCAGCCGCAGCAGCGTCGTCTTGCCGGCCCCGTTGCCGCCGACTATGCCGATGCGCTGGCCGCGCGAGACGCCTACCGTCACGTCATCCAGGATGGGCCGAGGAAGCCCGGGGAAGCGGAGGTTGGCGTTGCGCAGGTCTGCCATGTCTAGACTCGATTTCTCGGTCGCTTCGATGCTGAATGTGAGGCCTTTGCGTTCCGACGGTTTGAGCCCTTTGAGGTAGCGGAGTTCGCCCTCCGCGCGGCCGAGCAGGAATCGTTTCTGCGAGATGGATTTGTCGAATTTATTGGCCCGTTTCATCGATTGCAGCGCTCCGACCAGACGTTTCACCTCGATCTCCGCCTTCTTTATCCGCTCATCCAGAGTCTTCAGGAACATCTCTTTCTGTTTCAGATAAGCCGAGTAGTTCCCCGTCCACCCTCGCGTCCGCCCATCCCCCACCTCAAGGATGTGTGTGCACACCTTGTCGAGGAACCAGCGGTCGTGGCTGACTATCAGTTGGGCGCCCTTGAATTCGGCCAGGAAGCGCTCCAGCCAGCCGAGCGTTCCGAGGTCGAGATGGTTGGTCGGCTCGTCGAGGAACAGGACGTCGATGTCGTTCAGACCGACCAACTGCCGCGCCATCGCCACCTTGGCCCGCTCGCCGCCCGAGAGTTGGGCGAGGGCCATGTCGAGCGGGTGGTGGCCGAGGCCTAAGCGCTGCAGGATGTTCTTGGCGTGGCCGGCCGCGTCGAAGCCGCCCGACCTGGCCAGCATCGATTGCAGTTCCGAGTAGCGGTCCATCGTCGGCTGCCAGTCGCCGTCGTAGAACGCCGGGTCGGTCATCAGCTCTTCGATCTCGGCGATCTCGGTCTCGATCTCCGAGAACTGGCGGCCGCGTCGGGCCAGTTCCTGCTGGATGGTGTGGCCCTCCTCGATGTCGCGGATCTGTGTGAGATAGGACAGGCGCAGGCCGGGCGCGTAGGTGACGTCACCGATGTCGCACTGCTTGCTGCTGATGACGTTCAGGAGCGTCGTCTTGCCGCTGCCGTTGTGGCCGACGATGCCGATGCGGTCGCCCTCGTCGATGCGCAGGTTGACGCCGGCGAGGACGGTGACCGGGCCGAACGCCTTGTGCACGTCGTCGAGGCGGATGAGTTCAGCCGTCATACCTCCACCTCCAGTCACGCCGCGCTGTCCCGATCCTGGCAGCGACGCTCACCGACTGACTCCCGTGGGCTGACGCCGACGGGCTGACGCCGCTGCACCTCTCTCATCATCTCTCCTATTGTCAAGTTGAGGTCAGATGGTCCAAGCGAGATGCTCGGACGATGTCGGGTCGTAGTGGTCGAATTCTTGTGAGAGGCTGTTCGCTCCATCACCATTCCACTGATAGTCCCACGACAGCACTTCGACATTGAATATCGTGAAACCTATTCCAATGCCCACGGTCTGGCTCAGTTCCACATCTATCGATGTGTGAGGAGTCATCACGAGGTCGACAGTCCCGGAATCACCGGCCAGCTGGTGGTTGGATGTGGTGATGGAAGGATAGCCGAGCAGAGTCGTGCTGGTTCCGCTGCCGCCGTCGATCGTGACGCCTGTGGCCCGCATCGTAGCGTGCATGCTGAGGATCCCCGAAGCATCGACATCGACGCCGAATGTAAGCGGGACGCTCACATCGCCGACAAGATTGAGCAGATCGAGTAATTTGTTGGTCGGGGGATGCAACTCGCTGAGGCCTTCGAGGATGAAGATCAGATCGATCGCAGTCATCGCCATGTCCTCGTCCAAATCGAATCCTCCCGCTGCTGTGTCTCCTATCGAATCGAGGGGCAGCGCTCGGTCCCAGTAATGCAGGTCACAGTTGTTCGTATCGACGAGTGCGGCCAGCGGGACACGCGGCATTCCATCGTAGACTGACAGGCACGATAACATCGGAATCGCCAATTCATCGGGATGCCATCGCCTGTCCTCGGAACTCCAGATCGAGTACTTGACGAGCAACCAGGGCCTGAATGTCGCACTCGAGTCGGTGTCTGCAGTGGCATTCGTCAGCGAGAACGAACCGTTCTCGTAATCGACCGAATAATCGAGTGATGCACTGCCAGTGCGCGTGATGTCGAGTTCGAAACGAACGCCGGCCGCGATCGAGATGTCGCGGCGCGTGAAGGGCAGATCGATCAGGTACATCGGGCTCAGCGCTTCGATCGTCTCGACTTCATTCAAGCCAACATCAAGACTCGCGACGCCGCTTCTGGCCGGATTGGTCACATCCGCTTCGTCTACTATCTCGAATTCGACCGTTCCGATGTCGTCAGGCTGCTCGCTGGTACTGGTTCCAGGATCGCGGACCAGCAGGTGGATTCGATGGACTCCGAGCGAAAGTGAGCGGTCTGAGAGATCGATGGACACCTCGCAGGGCGCGTTGCCCCACCAGCCGCCGATTCGCGCCGAAGCGTTGCTCTCGTTGGTGTCATCGAGCATCCAGGTCAACTTGCCGAACGGATCGTCGTTCTGACGATCTAGGAAATCCGGATCTCTCGTCGAGCAGCCATCCAGCCGTAGAGTCGAATCGGAAGTCAGTTTCGAAGGACCTATTATCCTCACGTCAGCCTCCGGCATTCGGTTGGTGTAGATGGTCAGAGAGAAGTCGAAATCGCCGCTGCCCCCAGCTTGGTCCTGAACCAGGATTCTTAGTGTGGTCCCCTGAGTGAAGGAGATCAACATCTGCAGAGTTCTGACCAGTCTACCGTTCTCGTCACGCACATTCTGCCATGAGGCGTCCTTCGTCTCCTCCGCTGTGTTCTGCCCACCCGGTGACTGTTGTGCTTCCATGACACTGCCACCGACCGGAGTCGATGTGCCGCTGCTGTCGACCCAGTGAAGGAAAACATGCGGGTCGCTGAGGGTCGAAGAGGCGACGGCCAGCGTCCAGCGACTGAATTCGAACTCCTCAGCGTCGAGAGCGAGGTCGTATTCGACCGCTGTGCCGTCGTATGTGCCGTGTGCGAATCCGAGCCAGTCGACGACTCCGGGAGCGTCGGTCACTCGACGCATATGAAGGCCTGATGCGCAGGGCTGGGCATCATCAGAAGACGCTTCTGGGCAGGCGGCGATGCCGTCGTTCGGCGAGACATCGTTCGGATATTCGCTACTGGCCGCGCCGGTCGGAGGGGTGTCAGTGGAAATCGAGTCGTCCCCGGCCGGGGCGGTACAGCCGACAGCCAACGACAGCAGCAGGACGAGAGCGAGGGCGAGAGGGCTGGTCGGATGCATCGTGCAGCGATGTCATCGAGTCTGAATGAAGTTATTCCATTCCATCTGCGTTCCGTATCGGGGCCGCTGATTCTGTGACCGCTGCATCGTGGCTTCATATGGGGCGGGAAGCAGATGTTAGACGATGGCGTCCAAGAGCAAGACCCCGAAGAACGATGATGACAGCGACCAGACGAGAGTAGCGACCGATGCGGCGAGCCTGGCCGGCGCACCGGTGATGCCGGAGACGGCAGACGAAGAGGGTGCGCTGGCGGCCCTGAACGAGTCTCTGGAGGTGATGCAAGAGGATGTCGCGACCGCCCTGGAGAGCCTCGGCGAACCACTGCTGCTGCAGCGCATCCACGCGTTCAAGGACGAGATCGAAGGCATGTGCAAGCAGACCTTCGAGGAGTTGAACGCGGTCGACGAGAAGGTCAAGGCGCACCAGTTCACCCTCGAGCAGATGGCCCTGCGCTACTTCTT